>NZ_JBTSLF010000126.1:0-7666 GCF_054640775.1 Candidatus Aquicultor sp.
TCATTCTTAAACCTCCCCTAAAGTATCTCCCTACTTGTTAAGTGATAGTAGTCCCTTCAGCTTTTCATGTGCTTACTTGGAACTTGGCTCCCTATTCCGTGCTGGCCATCCTTTATGTCGCAAAGTATAGCAAATATTCGTAAAGCATGCATTTTGGCCAAGCGCACTGCCGGTATCTGATCCGTTATGTAGTTTTCAAGGATCAACTATTACCCAGCGCTAACTCCCATATACAATGGGAGAATATAAAAATAGCCCGTCCGGGCCGTTGCGCAACTCGCGGAGTTACGCCCATATTTCACATCTGACGCTGTACAGAATCGCAATACAGAAAGCGTGGTCAAAACGAACACAAAGAAGAGTAATAGCGCTATCGGATTTGCATGCCCAAGAATCGTTTCCCCCATCCGTAACTCCCCATCTTTGTTTTGAGGTCCTCGACCATACGGTCGTACTTCCTGTTAGCCCAAATTGAATAAGCTTGCATTAAAAGTACCGTGAACAAAATCCTGTAGCAGGTTCACTTAGGTTCGTGGATAAGGTTAAACGGTTCATATTGACCAGTTAACGGTAATCACCAGGGATATTAATGTCCCTGTAGTGTGTTTTGGTGTTGTTTTACCCCGATTTACCGTTCACGGTTATAATTCAACCGTTGTCAGCATGCGCTGACGTCTAAAAGCTCCCGAAAGTCCCTTAAATCCCACTTTTTCTAGTTTAACTAGATATCCGATACCTCTATAAAAAAATCTGGTAAACGGTTCTATATAGCGTTAAACGGTAATACACAGGCGTAAGCGGTACTTATTAAGGACTGAGCATGCTACTTAGCCCACTAAAGTGGCTAATACCACTTACCGCGTCATTCCTACCGTTAACATAAATGTAACATATAAATATCACTCAACAGGGCGATAGTTCGTATCCCTCCTACCGTTTGAAAAAAAATCTTCAAAACTGTGAATGCTAAATGTAGACTCTTGTGTAATTTATGCCCCGCCGGGTACATATAAACCATGAGTTTTAGAGAGTTTTTCCATCGTGCCCTCGGTGGATCGGCTCCGGAGTTGGTCGGCGGGGATTTATGGCTTAATTCAGAACCTATCACAATCCTGGATAAACCCGACCACGTCTTTATGGTTGATTTTTGGACGTATAGCTGAATCAATTGCATCCGGGCTATGCCGTATCTGGAAGATTGGCACAAGAAATATTCTGATAAGGGATTTACCCTGATCGGGGTGCACTCGCCGGAATTTGATTTCGAGCGAGAACCCGATAATGTTCGCTGGGCGCTGCGATACTACGGCCTCACCTACCCCGTCGTCCTTGATAGCCACTTTAGAATCTGGCATGCGTATCAGAACGCATACTGGCCCCGCAAGTATCTGGTCTTAAACGGGAGCATAGTTTACGACCACATAGGAGAGGGCGATTATCATGCAACCGAGGCGAAATTACGAAACCTCCTCGAGCAGATCAATCCTGAAATCGACTTAGCCGATATACCGGTCGTCCAGGACAGAACCGCCACCTGTACAACACCGACAGAGGAAACCTACTGCGGGTACTCACGCGGCTTCTTGAATAACCCGGGCGGCTATCACAAGATGGAAGACTTTGCGTATGAAGATCCCGGCGACTACGTCCGCTCTGGTCTTTACCTTAAGGGACGTTGGCGGGCAGAGAGGCAGTATCTCGAACATGTCGGCCCAGACCCGTCCGGCCATCTCGTCCTTCCTATTGAGGCTGTATCCGTTAACCTGGTAATGACATCCAGCGCGCCCGAGCCGGTCCAGGTCGCTATCGAGTTTAACGGCCATCCGTTGACCGAAGAGACCATGGGTGACGATGTAACCGGTTCTAAAGTATCGGTTGTGGAGCCGCGCATGTATAATCTATTTAGGGCCGGTACATTCACATCCGGTATATTGCGACTCACAAACCTACCCAACGGGCTGCGGCTGTATGCATTTAGCTTTGGCGGCTGTGTCGGTGTACCATAATCCTACCCCTACCTAGTTGAAGAGGCGATTAAAATGAGAAAACCGAACGTTGTACCGTTAGTAACTTTTATCTTTTTTGTGCTTGCAAGCATAGTACTCACAGGATGCCCAAGGCCGGTCACCACGACCACGACGACCTCTGGGGCAACGACCACCGCTAGCGCCCCCACATCGACGACTACGAAAAAAGAGATCGCCGTCACCCTGTATTTTATCAAGGATTTCCAAGAAACGTCGTTTCTTGTCCCCGAACGCCGGAGCATCCCGGAGACCGAATCGGTCGCAAGGGCAACCCTCGAGGAATTGATAAAAGGACCACAGCAACCGGGTCTCGCTAGGGTTATCCCGGCGAAGACTAAAGTGCGTTCGATAAAAATCGCCAACAATCTTGCAACGGTAGATCTCAGCAGAGATGTGCTTGAAGCAAACGTCGGATCCGAGGGCGAAGCTTTGGGGATCGCCCAGATCGTAAACACGCTCACGGAGTTTCCAACCATCAAAAGGGTAATGTTCCTGGTAGAAGGCAGAGACAGGGGAACTATTGACGGGCGCGAGATTCAAGATTGGTGGGGACACGTCGGCCTCTCGGAGCAGCCCTTCTCAAGAAACGTGGGCCTTATTCAAGGTGGCAAGGTTTCATCAAATACGATAACGGTAAACTCACCACGAGCCTTTACAACCGTCTCAAGTCCGCTAACAGTTGAAGGAACGGCTACCGTATTTGAGGCCCAGTTTAATGTGCGGATAACCGATATCGATGGCACTGTCCTCGCGCAAGAGTCGATTTTGGCAAGCAACTTCCTTAACGGCACGTTCAACGAGAAGGTAAGCTTCAAGAAACCGAAAACACCAGGCAGGGGCACGGTTCTGTTCTACTTTAACAGCCCGAGAGACGGCAGCGAAGTGAAGATGGCTTCGGTAACGGTATTCCTGAAGTAATCAGACAACAAGCGGTTAGCGAACCCGAGTTTTAGGTGAAGATGCTGGGCCGGATTTCTCGTTCTTAAGGGAGCTATCGATATACATAGCGATCGTCTGCTTATCCTGCGGGCTTATCGCCGTAAACTGGATGCCGATCCGGTACATCCGTGGAAGATTTCCATGCGGGATGCAGTAAGAAACCGAACCGGTCGCCATGACTTTTTCACTGGCCTGCGGCAAGGAGATTTCGACTTCAGCCTGCATACCTTCCTCTATGGGGCTTGCCGCATAGACGAGGAGTCCCACTCCACCGCGCCCGATATCCTGCACGGCGATGCCTTTATAGATGTTGCTCTTTCCTTCGAAGCGAACGCGGTAGCTGATATCCTCGGCGGACTTGATGCGGATCGCCCTCCGGCGCTTTAATATCTGCGCTCTCGCAATCGGGCTCAGTGCGAGGTACGCGCAATCGTCGGCCTGTTGCTTTACAACCACCCTCAGCGAACACAGGTCTCGTGTGGCAGGGATGAACATCATCGGGGTCGCACCTTCCTCAATATAAGGCAGACGCACGTCTTCATTTGCCCGGCAGAAGATGAGCGGAGTGTCGAGCGTCATTACAACGGTATACGACGAGGGCTCATCGGCATCACTAAATTGCACGTCAACCTGCGTCCCGGGCTGCAGCAACTTCTTTATATACGGCCAGTCTATTAACTTGGTATCGTTTGATAGTTTTCCCATACTAGTGGCTATCGGCATACGGCTATATCGGCTTTACGCGGATATAGCCGTATGCCGCAAGGAACAGCAGGATGACCGAGCGATAGGGCTTTTATACCATCATCCGCTTAGCTCTATTTTTCGTCCCGCTAAAGTTCTACTATTAATAAATAATCTTGGGGGAATGTTATGGCAGAGCGACGTTTTCATCCAATGCTCTCAAAAAAGCAGATAGAGTTACTTCGCCTTGAATATTTCGATAGGGCGAATGATTCCGCATACGTTTTTGATTTCAAGGATGGCAGCATCCTTGATGCAAATAACTATATCACCAGGCTACTTGGTTATACCCGTGAGGAACTCCTGCAGCTTACGGTCTTTGATATCCATCCCGAAGAAGAACATGCCCGCATGGTCGAGCTTATCGGGATTTTTGCACGCGAGGGGCAAATAAAAGGCCTCAGCGATATGCATCTTAAGACCAAAGACGGCGAATTGATTCCCGTAGAAAAAAATGGAACGCTCTTTCCACTTAACGGTCTCAAGGTCATCCAGTGCACCTGTCGGGATATCACCGAAAGAAAACGGTTTGAAGCAGAGCTAAACCGCCGAATCGAGGATATGCACATATTAAACGCTATCGCCCTTGAGATCACATCCGGTTTGGAGCTGGGCGAGCTGCTTGCAAGGATCACGCAGAACAGCGTAAAACTGCTAAACGCCGACGCCGGCGGCATCGGTCTTTACGATTCGCGGCGGGGCACGCTTTCCTACCGGTATCTTGATAATCTCCCCGAACACCTGGCACACATCGAAATACCGCGGGGCGCGGGGCTCACAAGTTTTGTCGTAGAAACGGGTCGCCCGATTTCGATTCCCGACTATTCGAACTATCCCAAAGCATTACGAGAATTCAAAGAGGCGGGATTACGGGGAACGGCAATCGCGCCGCTCCTGTTTGAGAACAACCTGCTTGGCACGCTTGTCATCGGGCATATGAACCCTGAGAAAAGGTTCAACGAGTACGATATCGGCTTACTTGAGGCGGTCGCTCGGCAGGCGGCGATTGCGATATATAACGCACAGCTGTTTGAAGAGATGAAAGATGAAGGCGAGTTCAGGGAGGCCTTGAACCAGTTGACGTCGCTCATCGGGTCAGCCCTTGATATGGGGAAAGTATATGATTTGATCTGCGAAGAGGCGACAAAGCTCTTCAGAAACAGCGGTACATACCTGTATACGGTAGATGAAGAGAATAGTCTGCTCATCGGCAAAGCCGCCTATGGTGAAAAAGCCGGGGATTTCTTAAAAGTAGCTTTGCCGATGAGCGAACCATCGATGGCCGCCTATATCTACCATACAAGAAAGCCGATCTTGATCGACGACGCGCCAAACCATCCATTGGTTAAGCCAGAGATGTTGCGGAACTTCAATTCAAAAACGCTTATGGGTGTACCGATTACCGTTGATGGTGAAGTAAAGAGCGTCCTGGTCTTCGCCAGCAGCGAGCATCCTTATTTCTTTAACGAAGTCCAGCTCGACCGGGCAAAAATCCTGAGCAATCAAATCGCGTTCGCGATTAAAAACGCCGACCTCTACGAGCAGACAAAACTGGCTCTTGAGCACGAACGCTATGTTGCTGTAACTCTGCAGCAAAGCCTTCTCCCGGAGGAAATACCCCAGGTTAAGGACACGGATTTTGGCGTCTATTACGCGCCGACAAGCGCTTCGGCCTCGTTGGTGGGCGGCGACTTTTACGACCTCATCCAGCTTTCCGATGGGAAGGTGGCCGTTGTTATTGGTGATGTGAGCGGTAAGGGGATTGAGGCCGCCGCGACAACGGCAATGGTCAAATACGCGGTGCGTTCGTTCCTCTATAGCGATCCCACGCCTTCGACCGTATTTACAAAGGCCAACACGGTCGTGTGCCAGCAGCTAAAGGTAGGTTCATTCGTAACACTCTGCTACGCCTTATATGACCCCAAGACAGGCAAACTCGAGCTGGTGAATGCCGGGCATCCCTATCCTATTCATTTTTCAGGGAACGATGGCAAAAGCGGGCTGATCGAGACCTATAACCCGGTGTTCGGCGTACTTCAGAGCCACACCTACAGCCAAATCGAGCTTCAGCTCAAGGATGGGGATATTCTTGCACTCTATACTGATGGATTAATAGAAGCCCGCATCGCAAATGAATTCTTCGGAACGGAGCGGGCGGAAGCATCTGTCGCCAAGAACCATGACTTAGACGCCCAGGGTATTGCGACGAACCTCGTTCGTGATTGTGAAAAGTTTGCACGGGGACATCTCGTCGATGACGTTGCGATTCTGGTCCTTAAGCGGCATGCCTAACCCCACCGTTTGAATACTTACTTCCTGCCGAGCCGGATATTTGCCAACGGCCACGCATACTCGTATAGGTGCAGGCCCTTTGAAACCGCGATAATCTCCCCGTCATCTACGCCTATCTCGCTTGCCATAAACTCCTTCATCATCTGCAAGCCCGCGAGATTTGCCGGGAAGCCGCCCCATAAATCCCAGGAGCGAAAATACACATAAAAGTGAAGTTTCCCGTAGCGCACCCTTGTATCGACCTGGCGCAGGCACGGCGGGTCTTCAAGGTAAATGGAGTTCATATCGCATACCGTCATGCACGCCTGGTTGGTCATGAGACCGTCCTCTTTGTACATCCGTATAACCTCAAAGAGCTGCGGCTCTAGAAACTCACCGTATGTGTACTGCTCGTTCTCTTGTTTCTCGGAGGTCATGAGATATTTCAGATAATCCTGAACGTATTCCTCGGATGCCGGCGGGATAAGACCGAGATGCGCCGGAATGTCGGGCACAAGCGGCTTAGTGCCCGGGTACTCTATCTGGATCGTGACGAAATCGAGTTCTCTTCGCTTCGAGCCCTGGTAACTCCCACGGTCGATCTCATATTCAAACCCATCGTTAACGACCGCATTAATCGCTTGGAACCAGGCATCGGGAATATCTCGTGCAATAATTTGGGTGAGTTTCATGGACCCTCCTTTAATCAGCGAACACTTAGGGCCGCAAGCCCATAGTATCAATCATAGTATCAATGCCGCCTTGTATACACAATATGCCCATTCGGCGTATTTAGCTATCACTGGGCATTCTTGCCTAACCTTGCTAGCATAAGAATAGCGATTTTTCAGGGGGTTCTATACAAAAGTGCATCTATCGTGGATAATATAAAGGTCCACAGTATCTGAAATAACTGCCAAATAATTATGTTCAGGTCACGGCAAGCGCTTACTGCCGTAGGTTGGGCAAAAAAACCGGGGCATGGCGCACCGGTCACCTGGAGGTGAAAAGAATGGCTCAAGGTAAAGTAAAATGGTTTAGCAGCAAAAAGGGTTTCGGCTTTATTGAGCAAGAAAACGGCCCGGATTTATTTGTGCACCACAAGGCTATCCAGGGTGAAGGCTTCAAGAACCTGAACGAAGGCGATGTCGTCGAGTACAGTGTCTCCAGCGGACCGAAGGGTGAGAATGCGATTGACGTGAAGATTATCTCACGCAGCGAACAGCCCTCAGAGCAAAGGCCGAGGACAAGCAATGGTCGCGATAATCGTGATCAGGATAAACCGTTTAATAGAAGCATCGAAGACCAGCTAAAAGCACTTCGCAAAAGCAGTAAGGAAAACCAGCAAGACCTCGCGAACAGGCTGAAACGCCGCTAGTCTCGATTCACAGAATTACTTTATAACGATCGAAGGGCTCATCGCGAGCCCTTCTTTTAGTTACACCGGAGTTTCCTCCGGTGGCTCAGAACGCATAGGTTGCGGGGGTTGCGGGGGTTGCTCGGGCGGTGCATTTCGCTCGACCTCAACCTTAAAGTCCGCCACGAGTCCGCCCACGACACCGATTGCGGCTACAATCGGCGCCAGGATAACCGCGGCGGCGCCGGTAACAGCGGCCGCCCAGACGGGGATATCGAGCACCACGCGTCCCTCGCGGTTCTTAACCTTTATCAGGTTTACCGTCGAG
>NZ_JBTSLF010000127.1:0-6839 GCF_054640775.1 Candidatus Aquicultor sp.
TATTGCTCACACTTCTCTTCCCGCCATCCCAAAAATCCCCTGAAGATGCGTTTGCAGTAGCTGGCAAAACCGATCCGACTATTAAAATCATAAGAACCGCTAGCAAATTGAACTTTGCTTTTTGTTTTGTAAAGCCTCTTACCATGAATAATGCCTCCTTTTATTGTAACTATCATGATGGGCGTTGTATACGAGTAAGCACCCCCTTTCTTGGTATGTTTGGTATTGCCAAAACTTAGGAAAACATTCTACTGACCACTCTTACTGATTTGGGTCAGGAATGCAGCTCAGTAAGGAAGAGAGGTGTCGTTTATTTTCCGTAGGAGACGCAGCCAAATCTTGCCTCTCTGACATGGTCAAGTTACTGCATACGCTGAGCAGCCATCTATTATAAGCAAGCTTTAGTTTATGCAGTTAAACAAGGCTGCTTAGCTAGCTTTAATCTGCTGGTAGACCAATAATGATTCAATGGGCGAATCGAGTATTTCTGACTTTGTGAGACCGTCATAACAACTTCCGAGAATTTTCCTGCTTATCACTGCTTAATACGATTATTGCAGTGTTACGAGCGGTAAGTCAAGTAACAATATATTGTTAATACGTAGTTATTTAAAGGATTAAATATATAGAGGATAGGGGACGCTGTTCACATTCGCAAAACTCTCACCGGGTTGAAGAGCTATAGCTCTTCAACCCATAACCATACCCCATAACAATAGGCAAAAATAGAAAAATGGCTTGTCAAAGCCATTTTCCCAGGTAGGTGGTCGTCCTGACAGGACATTATTCAAACCTGGATTTGTTAGAGAAATTGACTAGGCACTTCTCTGAGCTGCAATAATATTTTAGCATACTGGTTCGGAAAGTCGATAATTATGTAAATCGGCGAGGCATAAAGACCATTACAGCGCAGCAGCTGCCGTCGGTGGCTGTTCTTCCCTAATATCGATTATTTGAACGTGGTCCTTTTCTATATCGTCGAAGAACCATAGTCCTTCAAGAACGAGAGTAACCGCCCGCTCTTTGGTTTTCGCTTCAGCCGCAGAGGTTTTTCGATAGGCTTTTTTATTGGGTTGTTTTACATCGTAGGTTATAACATAACGCATCGTTGGTTCCTTAACATTAAGCCCTCTTAGCCGACGGATTGTACTTTAATGTCCGCTTATCTCCACCTATCTCCGTTAGTTTCCATTATAGTTCGTCCAGCATTATCGAACAAGTGGCGCTAACACTCTAACTCGACGTTTGTAAACTGTTTCTCGTATAATAGATAAGGTTTGTCATCGTTCTTCGTAGCAGGGATTGATTACATGGGTTCCGATTACTATACGGATCGCAGTTTTTCTGATAAGTATATCGCACAAGCCTTCGGAATATTAAGCTTACTTCCAGCAGGTCTCTTTGTTGATTTTGAAGAGGCGAGTTTTGAGAGCGATATCAAAGAGGCTACAGACGTTATAGCAGTCGCCAATGGAAGGTACCGAATCCCAATGCGCTTCCGACGGCCACATAAAACGTATCGTGATCTAACTATACGCTCAAGCCGGCCAACCGGTATAAAAACAGAACTTCAAAAGATCAAAGAAGGATTTGGGGATTATTATTTTTACGGCTGGACTGAGGGTGATACGATAATCGAGTGGATGCTCGTTGACCTTGATAAACTTCGTGCAAGCGGACTACTTGAAAAATCTAGAAGAGAAATCCCGAGTCCCGATAGAACATATTTTATTGCGATCGATCGAAATGAACTCGAAGAGCACGGCTGCATCATCGCCTCTAAGTTTTAGCTGAAGGACAGACAACGCTATGCGCTATTTCTGTCTCGGGTAATCGAAAAGTATATAGTTGCCAAGCCATCTTCAACTAAACTCTTGCGGGTTCGAATCCTGTCACCTCTTAACTTCCCCATAAAAAGAAAAAGGCTTGTGAAAAGCAAATTCACAAGCCCATAAGTTGTCGGGATGAGAGGATTTGAACCTCCGGCCTCCACGTCCCGAACGTGGCGCGCTGCCAAACTGCGCTACATCCCGATTGCGGTTTTTATTATACCATCTTTTCGCGTAAATACCAGCTCTCAGCGTTGCCAAGTGCTCTGCGCAAACATTCAGGCAATTTAGTTTAACAAACTTCTCATAAAAGCGTCAAAAGCTACCGGATTCTGGGTATGCTATCTAGTATGAGAAAAATTGAGTCACAGCAGCTTAAAATTGCACTTATTGCGCCTCCCTGGTTCCCGGTGCCGCCAACCGGATATGGGGGCATCGAGCTTGTCGTTTCGATTCTTACCGAGGGGCTCTGCCGTAGGGGTCACGACGTCACCCTCTTTGCGTCCGGGGATTCGGTGACGCAGGCGCGGTTGGTATCGGTGTTTGAGGCGGCGCCGATTAAGAAGCTTAAGGAAAACGTACACCTTGAGAACATGCAGTCGCTGGCGGCCTATGAGCGGGCCGAGGAGTTCGATATCATCCACGACCATGACGGCTATGGCAGCCGCCTTCTCGGGGCGCTCACATCGAGACTTTTGGCGAAACCGGTTATCGCAACGATGCATGGGCCGGCCGAGCCGTATAGCCTCGGGTTTTACCAATCACTCGCATCGGATTTGCTCTTTGTGGGGATCAGCGAATACCAGCGCACCAGCTTCGGCGGTATCGATTTTTTGGCGACTATTCCCAACGCCATTAAAATCAATGACTATCCCTTCTCTGAAAACGCGGATGATTACCTGCTCTTTGTGGGGCGTATGAGCGAAGAAAAAGGTGCACGCCAGGCCGTATCCGTCGCTAAGAAGCTTGGCAGGAGGCTCATTATGATCGGCAAGTGCAGCGAGGCAAATGAGATCAAGTACTTTAACGCGTATGTCAAACCCATCATGGGAAACAACACCGAGTACTTGGGCGAGGTCGATCTTGCAACCAAGCTGGAGCTTTACAGGAATGCCGAGTGCCTGCTCTTCCCCATCCAGTGGCCGGAACCGTTCGGGTTGGTAATGATCGAGTCGATGGCCTGCGGTACCCCGGTGGTAGCGATTAGAAACGGCTCGGTACCGGAGGTCGTACACCACGGGCGCACCGGCTTCATCGTCGACGATGAAGCCGGCATGGTCGAAGCGGTCAAAAACATTGGGGGTATCGAGCGCCTGCAGTGCCGCAAGCATGCGGTCGAAGAGTACAACGAAGAGGTCTTTATCGACCGGCATGAGCTTGCCTACGAAAACGCGCTCTCCCTCAACGAGGAGAGAAAAGCAGGGATGTCCACCATCACGCTTGGTGACTAAGCCGCACGCTTTTGCTCCCTTTCTTCTTCTTCGGCTTCACGACGCAGCCGCTTTGCGACCGCCCGTGTGACATCCGTACGCGTTAATATCCCGATGAGATGCCCGCCTTTCATTACCAGTAAGCGCCCTTCGGCCTTAGTGGTGAGTTTAGGCATGACATCCGTCACCTCGTTATCCGGCGAGGCGACGATATCGGTTGAGAGCGGGCGCAGCACGTCGCGTACGTGCTTGCGGCCCCAACTCCTTCGCGGGACATCCTTAATGCTGTTAATCGTAATCACGCCCTGAACGCTACTATCTTGGACCACGGGGTACGCCACCCAGCCGTGCTGCATGAAATAGTCTTTCACCATGCTCTCGATAGTGATATCGGGAGAGACCGTTGCCGGGTTCTCGGTCATGGCCTGGCCTACTTTGATGCCCTCCATAGCCTGCTGAGCGATGACCTGGTAGTAGCTTTGCTGCGCCGCCCGCAGTAAATACCAGCCTATCAAGACGAACCACAGCAAGCTGGAATTGCCGATAAACGGACCCGCGATACCGATCACGATCATCAGATAGGCAAATCCCTTGCCAAGCCCCGTCGCGACGCCCGTCGCATAGCGTACATCCTTTGAAACGTGCCAGACGATCGAGCGTAAAACCCTACCGCCATCGAGCGGAAAGCCCGGAATCAGATTAAACACTCCGAGCAAAAGGTTTATGTACCCGAGCCAGAACAAGGGTATGCTAACAATGGGGCTCCATCCTGTTGTACGACCCACAAAAAAGAACCCTAGGAAAATGCCGCCGATAGCCAAGCTGCTAAGCGGGCCGGCAGCCGCCATCCAAAACTCGCTGCGTGGGGTGGGCGGCTCCTCCATTATCTGGGATACGCCGCCAAAGAGCATAAGCCGTATGCCCTCGATTGTCATCCCGTAGCTCTTCGCGACAATCGAGTGCATGATCTCGTGAAGTAGCACCGAGCCGAAGAACAACAAGGATGTTACGACCCCCATCACTATATAGACGACAGTGGTTTGCCCCGGTATGAGTTGCGGGAAGAGTGCCGATGCCAGCCCAAACGTGATGAGCGCAAAGATCAGGAACCAGCTATAATCCAGGCTCACTTCAATACCGTACACCTTGCCGATTTTTATACCACCATTCATATCCTGCGCCTCCAATCTTCGTTAGACAATTCTTCTTTACCCATGGTTTTACATATAAAACAGATTTCGACCAGCGGTTATTGTAATGAAGTAAAGCGCTTTGGGCGGATGGGTTTGCTTGCCGCTTGCTGAGTTATTGACATGCTGAAAACATCGGAATAAACTTCTTATGTCGGCAAACTCAGTTTCCGGCCCGCAAGGAGTACCTATTTTGAAGGAGAGAGAATGCGCCCTGTCGTTGATCACGAAGAGTGTATAGGATGCGGACAATGCGAACAGATCTGCCCCGAAGTATTTGAACTTCGCGAAGACGGATTCGCCTATGTGGTTAAGGCACCCGGCGACCAGTTTCGCGCCCAGGTGGACGAGGCAGTCGAAGAATGCCCCACCGGCGCCATAGCCTTGGAAGAATAATAGAGAGCGTGTTTTTGTTACCCATTGGGAATAAACAGTTCATGGAGGTGAGCCGATGGGTCGCAGCGGATATACGCCGCCGGGATATGGATACTGACCGCCGCCGTTAGCCTGGGGTCTACCGGGCTATTACGGCTGGATGATGCCGCCCGTGCCGCAGGGGTATTATCCCCCACCAATCCCCTTTGCCCCTCCCGTCCCTCCGGGATACGGCCGGGGTCATCAACAGACGCCGCATGAGGAACTTCCCGATGATGAGCAGATTCAGGAGATGATCGAGGAGTCACTCGACTGGGACCCCTTGATTCCCTACGGGGCCGATATTGAAGTCGGCGTAGATGCGGGCGAAGTGACGCTCAGCGGCAATGTACCCAACAAGCGCGCGAAACACGCCGCCGGAAACGATGCTTTTTGGGCGCCGGGAGTTGTTGATGTAAAAAACGAGCTGGTGATCGAGAAAAAGGGGCGGCGGGGTAAAAACGAGAGTCAGGATGCCGCTTAACCTCGCCTGGTAAAACGGCTAGGCGATATAGCGGGACGGTGGCTCGTCCATAAAGAAGCCGGATTGCTTTGCCTTGAGCTTGAAATCATGGGCGTGGCTCGACATGGAGACCGCGTTTTCCATGGTAACCTTGCCCTCTCCCACAAGCTCGAGCAGGCCCTGGTCGAAGCTTTGCATGCCGTAATACTCGCCTTGCTCGATGGCCTCGTAGATCTTGGAGGTCTCTCCCTCGTTAACGATATATTCCTTGATGGTCGAGGTATTGACCATCACCTCGACCGCCGGTATCCTTCCCCCACCGACCTTCGGCAGAAGCCTGAGGGATATAATACCTTTCAGTGACGAAGCAAGCATGAGTCGCACCTGTTTTTGCTGGTGCGGTGGGAAGAAATCGATGATCCTGCTGATAGTCTCCGTCGCGTCGACGGTATGAAGCGTGCTCAAGATGAGGTTTCCCATCTCGGCCGCAGTAATCGCGGCTTTCGTGGTCTCCATGTCCCGCATCTCGCCGATCATGATGACATCGGGGTCTTGTCGCACCACGTACTTGAGGGCGTCGGCATAGCTATCGGTATCGATGCCGATTTCGCGCTGGTTAACGATGCTTCTTTTATCCTGGTGAAGAACCTCGATCGGGTCCTCTATGGTCATAATATGGCAGCGCCTCGTGTTGTTTATGCGGTCGATTATCGCCGAGAGCGTAGTCGTCTTGCCGCTTCCGGCGGTACCCGTGACGAGGATAAGACCCCTGGGCTCATCCGCCAACTTCTCGATGACTGGTGGCAGACCAAGCTCGGTCGTACCAAAATTCTCGTTCCGCACCTTCCTTAGAACTGCGCCAACGCTTCCCCGCTGCCTGAACGCGTTTACCCTAAACCTTCCGATTCCGGCCAGGCTGTAGGCAAAATCGACCTCTTTCCTGCTTGTGAACTGTTGCTTCTGGTGCTCGTTCATAATGCTAAGCGCAAGACGCTCCGTATCCTGCGGTGTAAGCGGGGGTGCATTCACCACCAACAGGTCACCGTCTATTCTGAGTGTTGGCGGGCTGCCGACCTTAAGGTGTATATCCGAGCCTTTTTGCTCGGTTAGCACGCGAAGCAATTCATTCATTTCCATATTTGATAGTTCGGTCTGCATGATGTAAAACTTTACACGCTACGCACCGATGACTTTTACGACCACCTTACGACGCCTTGGCCCGTCAAGCTCGACCAGGAAAATATTCTGCCAGGTACCGCGCTCCAGCTTTCCACCCGTTATTGGCATAGTCAGGCTGCACCCTACTACCGCGCTTGTTAAATGCGACCACGCATTGTCATCAATACGGTCGTGCTCATAGCGCCTGTCTCTCGGGATAAGGCCGGTGATGGCCGCGGTCATATCCGAGATAAGCCCCCGCTCGTGCTCGTTGATGATAAGCGCCGCCGTTGCATGTGGTACGTATACCAGCACGATGCCCCCTTGTATCCCGCTTTTATCGACTTCGGCGATT
>NZ_JBTSLF010000127.1:6849-7465 GCF_054640775.1 Candidatus Aquicultor sp.
TACTTCTTTGGTGATGTCCTTTAACTCCACTCGCTCCGACGTAGACACGCTAAAACTCATGCACACCTCCCGATAAATTAGAGAGTATAGATATTGTGGATATTATTGTAGATATATAAGTGTGAATAGGGATGATTTCTTTATGTGGTACCCATTTCCTGCATTTCTCTAGAGAACAGGAGCGGAGCGGGCGGATAATCCAACATAAAAAAGGGCGGGGATGATCTCCGCCCAACTTTCTTATTCTGTACTTAGCTCTACTTTCTTATGACCCCTGTCCTTTAAGGTCTTACCGCGCCGACATAGCCGCCGTGATCGCTTAAATTGCTGATCTTTACGACATCGCCCGTGCGCGGTGCGTGGATAAAGTTGCCGCCGCCGACGTAGATGCCGACGTGTGATATTGAGCCGCCGTGGGCGAAAAATACGAGATCGCCCGCTTGTAGCTCATCACGGCTTACATGCTGGCCGCAGCCGTACTGCGCCCTGCTCGAGTGTGGAAGTGATACGCCCACCTGGCCATATACATAGCTGGTCAAACCGGAGCAATCAAACGATCCCGGACCGTTAGCGCCCCAACTATACGGCTTGCCAAGCTCGTTCATAGCGATGCCGA
>NZ_JBTSLF010000128.1:0-7330 GCF_054640775.1 Candidatus Aquicultor sp.
GGAAAACGCCAAGGAGTTAGCAATAGCCCTTGAAAGAGACCGCGACACACTTGAAACAATAATGGAGCACACCAACGCTCATATCGCTTACCTTGACGCCCAGTTTAACTTTGTCTTGGTCAATTCCACCTATGAAAAAGGTGCGGGGCACACGAGAGATGAACTATTAGGCCGCAATCACTTCGAGCTGTTCCCCGATGCAGAGAATGAAGCCATATTTAAAAAGGTAAGAGATACCGGAGAGCCTGTTGAGTTCAAAGCGAAACCCTTCGAATTCGTCGATCAACCCTGGCGGGGGGCTACGTACTGGGATTGGACGTTAACCCCGATAAAGGATGCCTCCGGCCATGTTATCGCTCTGGTCCTTTCTCTCGTGGATGTGACCGATAGCATCCGGGCGCGACAACTAAGCGATGCCCTCAACACTATAAATGCCGAGGTGAACTCAACGCTTGATTTTAGCGAGATAATGACAAGGGTTGTTGTAGACTCTGCAAAAAATATGGGCTCAGAAGGCGGGGTGGTACTCCTGCGCGAAGGGGATCGTTGGGTTGTAAGTTACACCTATGGTTTCCCGCCTGAAGTAACCGGCACTAGGCTTACCGATGATGAAGCGAGACACGCGGCGGTTGCGGCGAGCACCGGAAAGCCGGTTGCGGTCGATGATACCGCAACCGATGTAAGAGTTAATCGTAAAGTGATGGAGAAATACGGCATCCGTTCGATCCTTGCCGTACCTCTGATTGTAAGAAACGATGTGATCGGCGCTCTCTGTTTCTGCTATCGGTCGATCTCGGTAACCTTTACCGAAGCCCAAATCGATTTTGCAAACAAGCTCGCCACATCCGTATCCCTGTCCCTGGAGAACGCACGTCTGTACGCGGCCGAGCGGAATATCGCAGATACCCTGCAGGAAGCCCTCCTTATTATGCCCGAGCGGGTAGACGGCGTTGCCTTCGGCAATCTTTATCGCTCTGCGACTGAAGCTGCAAGAGTAGGCGGCGATTTCTACGATATCTTTGAACTGGAACACGACAAAGTCGGCATAATTATCGGGGACGTTTCAGGAAAAGGCTTAGAAGCGGCGGCATTGACATCCATAGTCAAGAATACGATTAAGGCGCATGCCTACGAAGGCGGCACGCCGGCCTTAATAATGGCAAAAGCCAATGACCTGGTGGCGAAAACCTCACCCGCGGATATTTTCGTTACCGTGTTTTTCGGAATACTGGATACCAAAACAGGCAAACTCACCTACTGCTCCGCGGGGCATCCGCCGGCGTTAATCAAAAGGAGCACGGGGTATGTGGATATACTCGGTACCCAATCACCGGTGATAGGTGCATTCGCGATGATAAATTACAATAGCGGAAAAGCCGTGCTGCATGACGGCGATGATTTAATTCTCTATACGGATGGCATCATCGAAGCGAGATGCAACCGGAAATTCTTTGGCGAAAAGAGGCTTGTAGAGGTCGTAAAAGCGTTAAAGCCGGCATCGCCTCAAGAAATACCGGGCGCTTTATTCGATGAAGTGATGCACTGCACCGGCGGCAAGTTATCGGACGATATAGCGCTGCTTTGTGTAAGCCTTGACCGCGGTGTGAATGCTTAAATCTCGAAAATTTGTTTGAAACTCATTCATCTCGACAAATCCTGCTTGCGGCAGACCATGTAAGAAAGCAAACCCATGACTACCACAAATACTAGAACCGCCGTTATTGCCACCCAATACGAGAATATGAAATCTGCAGTTGCTCGAGCGGCTCTTTCACGACCGGCCGTATTAAGAAGCAGGTTCATCTTAAAAGTTGTGACGGTATCTATCGGTTTAGCTATTTGGCCGGGTAAGAGATCTTTGTACGGCGGGGGAAGCACGAGCGAAGCTAAAATTAGTTCACCCGGCGTTGTGTAGAAGAGCATAAAAGCGATGGGAAGAATCGATGACCGCGTCGCGACTGCCAGGGAAAAAGCTAAAAACATGAGGGGTAAGATCTTGAGCGGCGAGAGAAGTAGAGTTAAGAAAAAATGCGCAAAGCTTAGGTTATCAACAACAAAGGCGCCCATCAGGATGCCGCTTAAAGCCGCCAGCAGCAGCGAGAACAGCGCAGCGATAGACACGAGGAAGTAAGTCCCTGTTATTAACGATAGGCTTTTGCCGAGAATAAACGTTCCCCTCGATGTGCCTGTCGCGATTGCTACCTGTACGGTCCGGGTTGGATTACTTAAGGTTTCTGGTGCGCGGTTAAAACGCAGTTCTATTGGATATAGTAAATCTCAGCGCTAGTTGATAAGGGAGATATTCTTTGGCTACATTAAAGTTAGAGTACGCCCAAGTATCGGGATTTCCGTATATTAAGTTCGCAGGGGATTTATCCGTAGATAATTTCGCTGCTCTACACCTCGTCGTTAAAGGCGCTACCAAGTTTGCGACAATACCTGTAATTGTCGACTTCAGTGGTGATGTGCATATCTCAGATGCAGTCACCGAAGTAAAATGTTGGCGATATCCACCTACAGTTCCTGATTATGCCAGAAGGGTCGTCTTGTTAGTAATTAGCCCGCTCGAGCGCCTTGCCGAAATTGAAGCGCTACTAACACCGCATGAATTGCAGCACGCAGCAAGCCTAGATGAGGCAATTGAAACGTTGACGAAAAACCAAAGCAAGCGTATTGGGACTTAGCTTATTCTTATATCAAAAACTTCCTTCGAAACATGTGCGCTTGTGCGTGCCGATCACCTTTAAGGGGAATATCAAGAGATGGTTTTCACGTAACAAGCAAGTGAACCGATTGAGGAGAGATGCGGTATTACAACTCGAGGAACGGGGCGCACGGCTAAGAAGCTGGTTGTAATTGGTTTGGTGACGGTCTTCGTTATCGTGATTTCACTAGTTCTTACGCTAAGCACGGGAACAAACAAACTACCAGTCGACCGGGAGACCGCGAAGCCCGTCAGAAAAGAACCCTTTAACGGCAAAACGCTTAGCGGGGCCTGGTATCCTAGCTACCTGGCACGTCCGAATTGGGAGCAGAAGTTCACCAAGCTTAAGGCGAACGGAATCAACGCGTATTTTGCCGATTCGGGAAGCATAGGCCGGTCATTTTATCCAAGCAAGCTGACCCCAAATGCAGATGCCTACCTCGACCGGATGATTCCTGCTGCGAACGCCAAGGGGATACAAGTGTTTCTCTGGCACCAGGATATGTTTTTTGGAAACGCTGATGCTACGGCGGGCTATGCCGTTAACGAAAAGCTGAAAGCGGAGGACCGCCTTATGCGAAGGTCGGATGGAACCCCGATCGATTACTGGATAGACCCCGCAAACGATGCAAACAGGCGTCTCGATATCCAGGTGATACTGGAGAAATTGGACCGGTACCATGAAGATATTGCCGGTCTGAACCTCGACTATATCCGGTATCCGGACATTGACTCGTCGTATACGACTGCCGCCAGGAAGAAGTTTGAGGCCAGGTACGGACCGGTCAAACGGTGGCCGGCGGACGTGAAGCACGGCGGTGTTAGACACAAGCAATATTCGCAGCTGCAAAGAGATATCATAACCTCGCACGTCAGAGATATCTATACAACAGTTAAAGAGAAGTATCCAAGATTGCTCGTCACCGTAGATGTGTGGCCTGACTACAGGTCTGCAAGGGACAACCAGTACCAGGATTGGCCCGCATGGAAAGATTCGGTCGATGTCTTTATCCCGATGACCTATACCGATCCCGCAGCAAACCCCTGGTTTGAGCGGATGACCGCTCAGAACATTAAACTGGCTAGCCCAAAGCCGCTATGGGTAGGCGTTGGGACCCGAGGTGTGCCCGATGAACGGCCTAATCCTGCGTCCAATATGGCGGGACAGATCAGGTACACGCTATCGCGGGGCGCCCAGGGGTTCGTAATATTCAGCGATAACTGAGAGTTTAACAACGGCTATGGTATAGCCGGCACCAGCTTAAAGCAGGGCAAGTAGCTGCACAAAGCTTTTAGCAAGCGGGCGGGCTTTACCTGATTTATTGGAGCGAACGGCGGGTTATAATCACCTCTCACTACGTGTATAATCTTATTCGGGCACACGTGCCCTTCCTAACTTGTGCATGGCCTTACCAAAGCGATCCGGGGGCGTCCTGTATGATAGAAACAATCGGGCTTACTAAACGCTATAGGGATATGGCCGCCGTAAACGGCATAGATCTGTCTGTGAACAAAAGCGAGCTGTTCGGTTTTCTCGGCCCCAACGGCGCAGGCAAAACTACGACAATCAAGATCCTGACCGGCCTGTTGAAACCCACTTCGGGGAGCGCCGAAATCGGTGGATTCGACATCGAAAAGGAGCCGCTTAAGGCAAAGGCGCTGTTCGGCTATGTTCCCGATCAGCCGAACGTGTACGAGAAGCTGACCGCCAGGGAGTTTCTCGAATTTATGGCCGATCTTTACCGGGTTAACGGGTCGACAAAGTCAAAGAGGGTTGATGAGTTGCTTGAGCTTATGGAGCTTGAGAAGAGGGGCGATGAACTTGTTCAGGGATATTCACACGGCATGAAACAAAAGATCGCAATCGCCGGGGCGCTTATCCATGACCCGAAAGTTCTGTTTCTTGATGAACCGACCGTCGGGCTCGACCCGAAAAGCGCGCGCATGATAAAGGATGTATTGCGCGGCCTTTGCGACCGCGGGACGACCGTTTTTATGTCGACCCATATTCTTGAGATCGCCGAGAAGATGTGCGACCGCGTGGGTATTATCGATAAAGGCACTCTTGTTGCAGTGAGCACGGTTGAAGAGCTGAAAGGCGGCTCGCAAGCAGGTTCCTCTCTGGAAGACGTATTCCTGCAGATAACAGGGGGCTCCGAATCTGAAGAAGTGCTAAAGTTTCTGGATGAGCGCGAGTGATGCGATGCTGGTTCTTCTGCTTAAGCTGCGGCTAAGAATATTGCTGAATACGTTTCGTTTACGGGCTTCAGGAAGTTCCAATGTCGGTGGAGCTGGTGAAGCGTTAAAAGTGCTTTTATTTCCGCTCTTCGGTCTTATATTCATATCGCTATCGTTTTCCGCCGGGTTTGCCCTCTTCTCCTTGACGTATAAAACAGGTGGCGAAGCAGCTGTTACTTCGGTTGTAAGCAGCATGTTCATCGGCGTATTTATCTTCACCCTGTTTTCGGCCCTCGTCACAGCTTTTTACACCCTGTTTAGCTCGCCGGATCTTTCCATTTGGATTACAGCGCCGGTACCTCTCAGGACCATCTTCGTCGAAAAGTCTATCGAGGTGATGCTGAGTAGCAGCGGCTTTTATGCGGTCATGTTTTTGCCGGCTTTGCTGGGGCTTGGGTTGGCTCTACACGCTGGACCCCTCTTTTACTTTGCCGTGCTTCTCATATCGCCTGTGTTCTTAATGATACCTACCGGGTTTGGGATGATGGCGATTATGTTTCTCGCCAGGTTTATAAGATTCGGCAAAGCGAAGGAGATCATCGGGGCGATCGGCGGTATCGCGGGCCTTCTTTTCTATATTGCGTCACAGCTTTTACCGGGACAAATCGGTCATCAGGGGTCGAAGGCCACCGGTATTGTACAAGTTGTGAGCAAGATTCGCCTCAAGTTCCTCCCAACCGATTGGGTCGCCCAGCTGGTGGTGAAAAGCGGTCTGGCTCAGTATTCAGATATGCTGCTGCCCGGAATTATGGTTCTTACGCTCAGCATATCTATCTTTACTCTCGCACTGGTATTTACTCAGAGCGCCTATTACACGGGCCTCACCAATATCTCTGATGCCGGCGGGGCAAAAAAACGCGTTAAAGACAGAGCAAGAGCAGGGTCAAGGCCGTTTGCGCTATCCGGCCCCATCGGGGCCATCGTTCGTAAAGATATTAAATGCTTAAAGAGGGATACCCAGGAGTGGATACAGCTCTTATGGCCGCTTGCTGCAATGTTCATCTTCATGTTCAGGGTCAATGGGGATCAAAGCAGTGGGCAGCCGTTTGGTACCGGTAGCTCTGAAGCAATATTTAGTGCCGTTTTCTTGGTGCTCTTGATGAGCATGTTCGCTATACGCCTCTCGCTAACCGGCCTGAGCAGGGAGCTTAAGAGCGCCTGGATTATTCACCAGGCCCCGGTTGCGCGGTCGAATATCGTCATCGCAAAGCTGATCGTGGCATATCTCCCATCGCTTATACTTGCTGAGAGCGCTTACATAATTATAGCTCTAATCAAAGGGTTTCCATTGCAAATGGTGATTCTCGGTATCATGGCGCTAGCAGGGATATTGCTTGGGTCTAACGCGATAGGCATCATGCTTGGCTCGATGTATCCAAAATTCGACGCGAAGAACCCAAAAGAAATGGTCGGGGCACGGGGAGGATATCTGTTCATGGGCTTAAACATCGCGTACATCGTAATCTCTCTGGGGCTTGCGGCGTTGCCGCAACTCGGCAGGCTCATACCGATCGACGCGGTGCTGTTGTGGGCGCTCTCGGCGATTGTCCTCTACGCGTTTGCAGGGGCATGTACCGTTATCGCTATCAAAATCGCGTCAAAAAGGCTGGAGCGCTTAGAAATCACTGTCTAAGCCCAGAAGAACCTGGTAAGAGGCCGTCCTTCGGGAAGAGGGCTAAATGAAGACTTCCGATCTATTTCTATGTGCGTGAAGGATATTGATGGTGTCTGGAATAGGCTCGTCTCTAAAGGCCACGATTACTTCAACCGGCCCTAATTCGCTCTTAAGCGGCACGATCAGGCGGTTTATCCCGATGGTCGATATCAAGACGTCCGTTCCGATAACGATGGCTGGGGGAGTGACGGCAAGGTTTGCATATTCGGTATCGAGCTTAGCGGTGGCCACACCGGTTATCATGTTGCCGAGTTCGCTAATCGCGCTCTGCGCCAGGTCGTTGAGAATCCTGACCGGATGATCCAGCATCTTAACGGCGATTTTCTTTGCGGTCATGTTGCTCATACCGTAGATTACTTGCCCGTGGAGCTGTCCGGTGATGCCTATAAGGACATTTACCTCATGGGATGTCGTGGAGGATGTCTTCATGGAGAGCGCTCCTCGCTCAATATTAAGTTTAACTTCAGCTTCGAATACTTCAAAAGCGGCCTCGACAAAAGGATTTATAAAGTTGACCTGAAACACGCTCCACCATCCTCTCTAGTGGTGTTTCGGCTTTTTACTGGTCAACCTTGACGTAGTAAGGGCGAATGTTGCCGATTAAACTCCTCAACGATGGTCGAATACCCTACAGAATAGAATATATAACAAAAATAAAGGACGTCGGTTATCCGGCGCCCTTTGTTATGGCTGCTACATAATTAACCAAATAT
>NZ_JBTSLF010000129.1:0-7296 GCF_054640775.1 Candidatus Aquicultor sp.
GTAGAATATTTAAAAGAGATGGATATCGATACGTCGAATATTATTAAAATAGGCTAAAATAAAGCCAAGTAGAGATATGCCGGCGCTGTGGAGAAAAAAGTACATGTATGGGCTAGGCGAAACGATCCGTGAACTCACCTCAAACGAAGAGATACGGGCAAAATTCGAAGAGAGCAAGGTTCTCTCCGTCTGGACGCAGGTCGTTGGCCCGGCGATAAGCGAGAACGCCGCACCGGAGAAGATCAAACACGGCATCCTGTATATAAAAACGAAGAGCCCGGCCTGGGCGCAGGAGTTGAAGGTTCTTGACGCACAGATAATAAAACAAATAAACGCGCTTCTCGGATCGCACACGGTTCATGAAATGAGATTTATCCACGGGCCGCTTGCTTCGAGGTACGACAAAGAAGATACCAACGAAGGCGCACCCGATATCGGCTCGATACGATTAACACAGAACGACCTTGAACACATAGAAGAGCTGGTAGGGGAGATAGAGCCACCCGAGATGAAAGACCGCGTACTTCGTCTCATGGTGAAGAATAAAAAGCTCGAGAAGTGGCGAAAATGCAAACTGGCATCACCCGATCAAGGACGGTAATAATAGACACAGTGTGGATATTAAAAGCGGATATACCCACAAAAATACCAGAAAATGTGTTATAATTATGGAGTTAGAAAACGGCTTAAAAGGCCGTTTCTTTGCGTACACACCCCAACAGTTGAGAAAAGAGGGAAACAAAAGTGAGCGTTACATATACCGCTAAAGACATAACAGTTTTAGAGGGATTAGAGGCGGTAAGAAAACGTCCAGGAATGTATATCGGTAGCACCGGACCGCGCGGCCTTCACCACCTCGTATACGAGGTGGTCGACAACAGTATTGACGAGGCGCTGGCCGGCTATTGTAAAAATATTGTCGTAATGATAAAAGAAGGCAACCTTATAGAGGTGACCGACGACGGCCGAGGCATTCCGGTCGATATCATACCGAAATATAAAAAGCCTGCGGTCGAAATAGTTTTGACCGTATTGCACGCCGGCGGAAAGTTCGGCGGAGAGGGATATAAAGTATCCGGAGGTCTTCACGGCGTAGGTGTTTCGGTTGTGAACGCCTTATCCGAAAGCCTTACGGTTGAAGTCAGCCGGGACGGCAAGACATATCAGCAGTCGTTTGCGTACGGCAAGCCGACGACCGGGCTCGAAGAAATCGGCAAATCCAAGAAAAACGGCACGAAAATCACGTTTTTGCCGGATAAAACCGTATTTGAAGAGGTGGATTTCAGCTTCGATACCATCCGACAGAGAATGCGCGAAATGGCCTTCTTGAATAAGGATCTAAAAATCGACCTCATCGACGAGCGCGTTGAGCCGCAGGAGACGGTGGAATACCAGTATTCCGGCGGTATCATCGATTTTATTAAGCACCTGAACAGCACAAAAGAGCCGCTTCACAAAAAAGTCGTCTACTTCGAGAACAGCGATGGCGGCAGCCAGGTAGAGGTTGCGATGCAATACAACACCGGCTACACGGAGAGCGTGTTTACCTTTGCCAACAATATAAACACCCACGAAGGGGGCACGCATCTTTCGGGATTTAAATCCGCGCTAACGAGAACGATCAACGACTACGCCAGGAAGAAGGGCCTCTTAAAAGAAAAAGAGGAGAATCTCTCCGGTGAAGATATTCGAGAGGGCTTAACGGCAATCGTCAGTGTAAAGCTGCGCGAGCCCCAATTTGAGGGACAGACAAAGACAAAGCTTGGAAATACGGAGATGAGGGGTCTCGTAGAGAGCACGGTTGGAAGCAAACTCGACGAGTTTTTAGAAGAAAATCCCGCAACGGCCAAGCTCATCATAAGTAAAACCATCCAGGCCGCCCACGCAAGGGCTGCGGCCCGCAAAGCACGCGAATTGACTAGGCGCAAGAGCCTGCTTGAGAGCACGTCTCTTCCCGGGAAACTCGCCGATTGCTCGTTGACGGACCCGTCTCTCTCCGAGATATACCTCGTAGAGGGAGATTCGGCGGGAGGCTCGGCGAAACAGGCGCGCGATAGGAGTTTTCAGGCGATCCTGCCGCTTAAAGGAAAAATATTAAACGTTGAAAAAGCCAGGCTGAACAAGATATTGAGCAGCGAGGAGATATTGGCTATGATCACCGCGCTCGGAACCGGTATCGGCGAGGACTTCGATGTCGGCAACGCACGGTATCACCGGGTCATAATAATGACCGATGCCGACGTTGACGGGGCGCACATCAGAACCCTGATTTTAACGTTCTTCTACCGCTATATGTTGCCAATGATCGAGTCGGGCTACGTGTATATAGCACAGCCACCGCTCTACAAGGTAATGCATGACGGCTTAACAAAATATTTTTATAAAGACAGAGAGCTTGAAGAATATCTCAACAAGCTCAACAAAAATGCGAACGTGCAGCGTTATAAAGGCCTGGGCGAGATGAACCCCGAGCAGCTCTGGGACACGACGATGAACCCGGAGAAAAGAACGCTGCTGAAGGTAAATATGGAAGACGCCATCGTGGCCGACGAGATATTCTCCATTCTTATGGGGGATAAAGTTGAGCCGAGGCGTGATTATATTATAAAACACGCAAAAGACGTGCGCTTCTTAGACATTTAAGTATTGAATCCCATTATTAGCGTCGACAAACCGCAAGATAATAGGATTCGCTAGAAGGAGAATTATAGAAATGGTAGATGCCCTAGCAGGCAGAGTAGAAACAATTGAAATAGAGGACGAACTTCGAAGCTCGTATATCGACTACGCGATGAGCGTCATCGTCGGGCGTGCGCTGCCCGATGTACGCGATGGTCTAAAGCCGGTGCACAGGCGAATTCTTTATGCCATGCACGACATGGGGATGCGCCCGGGTAGCCAGTACAAGAAGTGCGCCCGTATCGTCGGAGAGGTTTTAGGTAAGTACCACCCCCACGGCGATACCGCGGTCTACGACTCACTGGTGCGCATGGCCCAGAGCTTCGCACAGCGCTATGAGCTTATCGATGGATATGGAAACTTTGGTTCGGTCGACGGCGACTCGCCGGCCGCTATGCGATATACAGAGGCGCGCCTTTCAAAGCTCGCCGCAGAGATGCTGCGCGATATAGAAAAAGACACGGTTGATTTTGTCCTGAACTTCGACGAGACCCTGCAAGAGCCGCTGGTATTGCCGGCGCGCTTCCCAAATTTATTGGTAAACGGGTCTTCGGGTATCGCGGTCGGTATGGCGACCAATATCCCGCCGCATAACCTCGGCGAAGTAATCGACGCCGTTATCGCCATGATAGATAATCCCGAAATCGACGTGCAGGAGCTGATGACACACGTCAAAGGACCGGATTTTCCAACCGGCGGCATAATCATGGGCAGAACCGGCATAAAGGAAGCCTACCTGACGGGTCGCGGCAGTATAAAAGTGCGCGGAAAAGCCCACGCCGAGCAGACCAAACAGGGAAAACAGAGAATAATCGTCTCCGAGCTCCCATATCAGGTTAACAAAGCCCGGCTTGCCGAGAAAATCGCCGAGTTGGTTCGCGATAAAAAGATCACCGAGATCAGCGATTTGCGTGACGAATCTGACAGAAGCGGCATGCGCCTTGTCATAGAGCTTAAGCGTGACGCCGTAGCCCAGGTGGTTTTAAATAAGCTTTATAAACACACCCAGCTTGAAGTAAGCTTCGGTGTTATTACGCTCGCGCTGGTCGACGGCGTGCCGAGGGTATTGAACCTGGGACAGGTCTTAAGATACTATCTCGAGCACCAGAAAGACGTTATTATACGGCGCACGAAGTTTGAGCTTAAGAAAGCCCAGGATAGGCTACACATCGTCGAAGGCCTCTTGATTGCGCTTAATAACCTCGACGAGGTTATTAAGACCATCAGGGCGTCAAAAAATGTCGAAGAGGCCCGCCAGCAGTTGATGCAGAAGTTTAAGCTGTCGGAGATCCAGGCGCAGGCGATTCTTGATATGCGCCTGCAACGCCTGACCGCTCTCGAGCGCCAGAAGCTCGAAGACGAGCACAAGGAGCTGCTTGAAAGGATAGCATATCTAAAAAGCATCCTGGAGAGCGAAAGCATCCTTCTTGGAATTATTAAAGACGAACTTACTTCAGTTAGAGACAAGTATGCCGACAAGCGGCGCACGCAGATTACATCAGCGGCGACTGAACTCGAGATCGAAGACCTTATCGCCGAGGAGGACATGGTAATCACAATAACCCGCTCGGGATATATTAAGCGCCTTCCCGCAACGACATATAAAAATCAGGCGCGTGGGGGCAAAGGCGTTACCGGTGCGAACCTAAAAGAGGGCGATTTCGTCGAGCATCTCTTTATCTCTTCGACACATAATTACATATTGTTCTTCTCAAACAAAGGGAAGATATATAAATTAAAGGTCCACGAACTACCGGTCGCAAGCAGGACGGCAAGGGGACAGGCGGTTGTGAATATCCTGCCCTTCACCGCGGACGAAAAGATAGCTGCGGTTATATCGACCAAGAGCTTTGAACAAGACCAGTACCTGGTAATGGCGACCAAAAACGGTATTGCTAAAAAGACGCCGTTTGTCGAATACAACACATCGCGACGCGACGGCATTCTGGCGATTACCATGCGCGAGGACGACGAGCTTATCGGTGTAAAGATCACCAAGGGATCGGACGACGTAATCCTGGTCTCAAGAGGAGGTATGTCGATACGCTTCCGTGAAACCGATGTTCGCCCGATGGGTAGAACGGCGACCGGCGTCAAGGGCATGGTTCTTACAAAAGGCGACGAGGTCTTGGCGATTGAGATCGCGCGGGACGAATCGGACCTGCTGATCGTAACCGAAAACGGTTTTGGAAAACGCACGCCGATGAGCAATTACCCGCTGCAAGGACGCGGCGGCAAAGGCGTAAAGACGCTGAAAGAGACCTCGGCGCGCGGCCAGATCGCTGCGGCGAAGATGGTCCAGGAAAACCACGAACTGATGGTCATTTCGAGCGAAGGGATCGTTATTAGGACGCCGGTTAATAAGATTTCGCAGATGGGTAGAAATACCCAGGGTGTGAAGATAATGAATCTTAACGACAGCGATACGGTAAGCGCCGTGGCGCTGGTTATCGATAGGGACGACCACAAGGACATCCCGGAGAACGGCCAGAACAACGATCAGGAACCGTCAGCCACGTAATAACTTATGCTCTGGAGAGCTTCATGCAGGCATTCGAGGTATTGGACTATACCGCCGATGTTGGGCTAAAGGCGTACGGCATAACACTAAAAGAAGCCTTTGAAAATGCCGCTACCGGTATGTTTAGCCTGATAACCGACCTGAACGACGTGAAGTCGGTTCTTTACGATGAGGTGTATGTCGAAGCGGAGGACAAGGAAAGCCTCTTGGTCGAGTGGCTCAACGAGCTGCTCTACCGCTTCGAGGTAAAATACAGGGTCTACAAGCGCTTCGAGATACTCGAGTGGGATGAAGAATACCGTCTGCGTGCACGGGCATACGGCGAGCCCCTGGATCTCGGCAGGCACGAGATAAAGACTCAAATAAAAGCATGTAGCTACCGGATGTTAAAGGTCGAGCACAACGATGTTTGGTCTGCCCAGGTAGTTTTTGATGTTTAGCCCCCGTGGTTGATGCGTTATTTAATAGCAAAGAGCTGCTGCTCGCACGCAATATTATAAAGTTGATTGGAATGCTCATATTAGGCCTTGTGTGTAATGCGCCCGCCCGTCGTCTCAAATGGATGATCTGATTCAACCTGCGTTGATTGGGGTAATAACGCCTTGTAAAGAGATAAGTCCGAAGAGTGGAGGAGAGGGCGTTGCTTATTTCGACCGTTTTATTCACCGACGGGGAAGAGCGGCAGTTTCGAGCGGAAAGCGTAACCGTCGGCGCCCCACAAGAAAACCTTGTGCGTATCGAACTGGCCGATGGAACAGAGATATTGATCCCTCTTTATTCAATAAAGCAAATCACCACGGAGGATTTGCCAGTCGACGCGATATCCCCGGTGATATTTAACGAGCATGTTCCGTCCTAGCTTTATTTGAGAGATTGTGCGCCATTCTAACCGGCTCCGGAAGCCGGTAGCGCGGCGCGCAGGACAATACCACCCCGGTGGCCCCGGTAAGGTCGATTTTGTGTCCGATTGAGACAAACACGGGAGAGACGCCGGTTCTGGTGCGTAGCGCCACGCCGATCTCTTCGCCGTTTTTAATGAGCGGGCTCGTCGAGCCCCGGGTCTCGCCGGGTTCGCTGTATTTGCCGACCAGAACCGTTTTAGCACACCCCACCGATGGCAGGTCGAGAAGCACCCCCATATGAGACGCTATCCCGAAGCGACGCGGGTGGGCGACCCCTTGTCCGTCGAAGATAACCACGTCCGGGACCGTCTCGATTTTTTTAAACGCCTCGACAAGCGCCGGACCTTCCCGGAAGGTCAAAAATCCCGGAATATAAGGGAAGGTGGCGAGTGTCATTGCGGTCTTTTCTTCTACCACGGCAAGGTCGGGGTAGCTTAATATGGCGACCGCGGCGAAGATTTCGTCAGAGCCCCTTGAAAACGAGACATCCGCACCCGCCACGTAGCTGACTTCATCCAGATTAATGGGGGCGGGTTGGATTCTAGAGCGCAGCTCGCGCTGAATCTCTGCGGCCTCGGTAACCGAAACCCGCCAGGGGTTGAGTTCAAGAACCTTCATGTTACCAGTATGCCCGTTTATTACGGTATGTATTATCTACTCTTTCGACTTAATTTTTTTGAGATCTGCTATCGCGTCGTTTATCGTGGAATGAAAGGGGAAGATGCGGGTAAGACCGGTTAGCGTTAACACCCTATCGACTAACGGATTGCCCACAACCGCCAGCGCTCCGGCCTTCTTTTTGACTTTCTCAAGCCCACCCAGAAGAACCCCGAGGCACGAGCTATCGATATAACTTATCTTATGTAAGTTGACAACCATAAAGTAGTTGCCCCTTTCGATTTCTTCGTTTATTGCCTCATGTAGCCTATAGCAGTTACTAAGATCAATCTGCCCGTGGACTTCGATAACCGGTGTCCCCTCAACAGCCTTTTTAATTATCTCCATATAGGTTTGACCGCCTTCCTGAGCCGCGCCGTCATAGCAGGTAGAACGCGCGCCTACTTTTATATTCCCGCCTCTTACGTGCATAAAACATGTAAGGCTAATATAAGCAAAACAGCGGCTCTTTTGCAGGGCAACCAACCACAGCCATGAAGCCTTACTGGTCGCTAACTATGCCACTGACCTGCGGTT
>NZ_JBTSLF010000130.1:0-6774 GCF_054640775.1 Candidatus Aquicultor sp.
TTTATTACTCCTGTATATTTGAGCGTGGCAACCAGCACCACCACATAGATGACGATTAGAATTACCGATAATGCCGCTCCACTTTTCTGCTTTTTTGCTTTTGCCGCACTCACGTTTTAAGCCTCCAGAGCTATACTATTACGCCTTTATCTCGCCCCACCGGCGCATTATTTTTTTGACATATGCCTGTGTCTCTTTAAAAGGTGGAATCCCACCGAATTTCTTAACGTTACCCGGCCCAGCATTATACGCGGCAAGGGCAAGCTCGACCTTACCGAAGCGGTCAAGCATCATCTTGAGATATTTGCTACCGCCGTCGATATTTTGAGCGGGGTCGAGCGGGTCGGTTACGCCCATCGACCTGGCGGTTGCAGGCATCAGTTGCATGAGCCCCGCCGCGCCCACCGGTGATTTAGCCTTTGGATTAAAACCCGATTCCGCCTCAATCACCGCTTTAAGAAGCCCCTCGTCGAGGCCGTATTTTCGAGCGGCATCCGCTATTAGATCATCAAAACCGCTCTTCTTCACAGCAGAAGCACTTTTCGTAGGATTTACCGTACTGGCGGCGCTAACCTGTGCGTCTTTTACCTCCTGCTCAACGAGCTTCATGACATCTGAGAAACCTGAAGTTTGCTGTGTTGCGTCAGTCACACCGGGCGTATCGGCTATACCGGCCATACCGGCAAGGTCCGCTAGCTCAGCAACTTTATCGGCCTGGTTGGTGCCCTCGTTTGCGACCGGGCTTGACTGCCCCGGAAATTGGGTGAACCGGCTTTGTATCTGCTGAATCCTACTCATGATGCGCTCGATGTTTCCCAGCATCTCTACTCCTTAAATGAAGAGTCCTTGCGGTTATACCGCATGGTCGCCATCTCATCGATCAGGGTTTGTTCGGCTTTATCGGCTTCCACCTTATACTCCTCATATTTTTTCTCATGCAGTTTTTCCATGATCTTTTTATCTCTTGATGCCTCGATCAGACGGCCTTGAGCCCTTTTGACTTCAACGGCGATATCGGTGAGCTTAATGGTCTGCATATCTATCTCGCGCTCCACACGAGCTAGATATGTCGAGTAAGAAGCCGCCTCCGAAGCGGTGAAGAATGATTGTTGTTTATGCCTGAGTTCCGCTTGAATATCCGAGAGCCTAGACGTAAGCCGGTCCAGCACTGCTCTCTCTTTATCAAAGAGCAACTTGGCTTCGGCAAGCTCCTTTTTCAAGATATCTTCTTTTTTTTGGCGGTGATGCAGGACGGGTTGCAACTTAAACTTAAAGCTTTTCACAACTGTTCCTTTTATTGGCTAGCTTCATCGGTAAAGATAGTTTCGAGATCCTGAACAATGGCATTAAAATCTTTCCGCTCGGCAACCCCCTGCTTTAAGAAGGTGTTCACATAATCGATAAGCCCTATCGCATAATCGATTCTTGGGTTACTGCCGCTAACGTATGCACCGATATTGATGAGGTCTTCCGCCTCACGGTAAGTGGCCAAAATATCTCTGGCGCGACCGGCCGCCGAGATATGCTCGTCACTTACGATATCGGGCATCACCCTGCTCACACTCTGCAGGACATCTATTGCGGGATAATGGTTTTGTGAAGCAAGCCTTCGCGAGAGCACCACGTGACCGTCAAGAATACCACGAACGGCATCCGCTATAGGCTCGTTCATGTCGTCGGCTTCGACGAGCACCGTATACAATCCCGTTATCGTACCCTTTTTCGCGGTACCCGATCGCTCAAGGAGCTTTGGTAGAAGCGCAAATACCGATGGTGTGTAACCCCTGGTGGCCGGAGGTTCTCCGATGGCCAGCCCGACTTCACGCTGTGACATCGCAAACCTGGTCACGGAGTCCATCATCAGCATAACGTCCTTACCCTGGTCCCTGAAGTACTCGGCGATCGCCGTTGCGGCAAACGCACCTTTAAGACGAATCAGTGCGGGCTGGTCGGATGTCGCTACAACCACTACCGACCGGGCTAAGCCTTCCTCGCCCAAATCTTTTTCGATGAAGTCCCTGACCTCTCTACCCCTCTCTCCGATCAGCCCGATCACGTTGACATCGGCTTCTGTGTTTCGGGCGATCATACCGAGAAGCGTGCTCTTGCCCACACCGCTTCCGGCAAAGATACCGATCCTCTGCCCTCTGCCGCACGTGAGGACACCGTCCATTGCCTTGATACCAAGTGCGAGATGCTGGCTGATCCTCGCTCTGCTTAAAGGATCGGGTGGCTTGTTGTGCAGCGGGTAATCTTTCGATGCGAGAACCGGTCCTTTTTCATCGATAGGCGAGCCGAGACCATCAACCACACGCCCGAGCAGGGTTTCCCCTACGCCGATTGAGAGCGACTTGCCGCTCGCCACGATCTCACTTCCCGGCTTGATGCCACTCATATCGCCAAGCGGCATCAAGAGAACCCTGTCCTCCTTAAAGCCTACTACCTCAGCGGCTACGGGCGGCTCGTTTCTCGATATATGTATGTGGCACAGTTCACCGACTTGGGCGGCCGGGCCGCATGACTCGATAACGAGCCCGACTACCTGAGTGACCTTGCCGTTTTGCTTTATCGGCGCCATCTTGCGCACGACTTCGCTAAATTTTGTGAAATCGACCTGCTTGATCCCGGGGCTAGTCATCGATCACGACCCCCCGTAATGATTGCTCGATCTGGGATATCTGGGATTGGACACGGGCATCGACATTACCGGCGCTGGTTTCAAAAACGCAACCGCCGCGCCCCACCCGCCTGTCGGGTATTACCTCTATCTTCTGAATGCCGTCCATGGTAGCGATAAGATCGTCTTTATGGATCTTTACCACATCCACATCATCAGGGTTGACTCTGATCTGGATGTGCTCGCGCTCGGCCGCCATCAGCAGCGCTCTCTTGGCCACGTCTATAACTACATCCGGCTTGCTTTCAATGTGCTTGCCGACAATTTTTTCCGCTATCTGGACGGCGAGGTCGACTATGTTAGTCTCGACGTCGTTCACGAATTTCCATTTTTCCTGAACCGCCTGCTCGGCCATGGACTTGATAATCTCGACCATCTCGGCAGTCTCACTCCTGGCAAAATCAAGCCCCTGCTCGTATCCCCTCTGGTACGCCTCGTGCTCGATCAGCTGGGCTCGCTCCTCAGCACTTCGTATAATTCCCTCCGCTTTCGTCGTGGCGTCATCGAGCATAGCCTTTCCTTGCGGGCTGTCGCTCGAAATAAGACCATCTGGGTTCACATCATCAGCTGAGTCTTCTGGGATGGGGTTAAAGTGCAGGTTTTCTATCTGACCGCCGCGGATAATCCTAGACAACGATTTCTTCCTCTCCGCCGCGTGCGATAATAATCTCGCCTTCCTCTTCCAGGCGGCGCACCGTGTTTACGATCTCCTGTTGCGCCAGCTCGACGTCCTTTAGGCGCACCGGCCCGAGAAATTCCATATCTTCTCTGAGCATCTCTCCGGCCCTCTGCGACATATTCGCAAAGACCTTTTCCTTAAGGTCCTCGTTTGCAGTCTTAAGCGCAAGCGCAAGCTTTTTGGAGTCGCCCTCGCGAAGCAGCCGCTGGACGGCGCGATCCTCGAGATTGATAAGGTCTTCAAAGGTAAAGAGCTTCCTGCGGATCTCGTCTGCTAAATCGGGGTTCTCATCCTCGAGGACCTCGAGAATCGCCCGCTCAATGCCCCTGTCGACCTGGTTGAGGATTTTAACGGTGGCATCCAGGCCGCCGATGGTTGAATACTCCTGTCCGCGTGCCAACGAGGAAATCTTCGACTCGAGAATGCTTTCCACCTCGGCGATAATATCCGGGGTAGTCCTATCCATAAGCGCGATCCGCTTTACGACTTCAGCCCTCAGGCTCGTATCGAGCTGCTTTAGTATCATCGACGCTTGTTCCGGCTTAAGATGTGTTAGCACCAGGGCGATTGTTTGCGGGTGCTCGTCCTCGATGAAGCTAAAAATCTCATTTGGGTCTGCATTGCGTAGGAAGTGAAACGGCGCCAGTTCAAGCGTCGCTGTAAGCCTATCGATAATCTCTCTGGCCTTGTTCTTGCCCAAGGCCCTCTCTAAGAGATCCGTTGCATAATCCAGACCACCCGAGGTTATGAAGCCCTGTGCCTCATACATATCGTGAAACTCTTTTAAGACGTTGTCGGTCACTTCCTGCGGCATTTTCTCGACATGGGCGATCTCAGCGACAAGCATCTCAACCTCAAATTCGTTAAGCCTCTTTAATATTGAGGACGAAAGATCGGGGCCAAGCGCAAGAAGCAATACGGCGGCTTTTTGCCTATCTGATACGGATTGTCGTGTGCTGGGTCCTCGTCTCGGACTTGCCAATTGAAACCTACCTCCACATGCTGGTGCGTTTAGAAATCAGGGTTGTTATGTGTTGAGCCAGATTCTAAGTAACTGGGCGATATCGCCGGGTCTTTCCTTGGCCAGTGACTGGATTTCTTCTCGAGCCATCTGCCGTCGTTTCTGCTGGATTAAGAGTTCTTTCTTTTTCTGTGGATCAACACCGGAATCCTCCATTAAATCTTCAGCCGTTATATTGATGTGCGAAGCCTGTGAGAGCGGTCGCGGAATAAATTCTTCAACCGACTTCGGGGGCCTGAAGCTTGAGACTACCCGCATCAGGGCAAAGAGGCCGATAAAGAAGAGCACGGCGACTATAGCATATTTGCCATACGTCGCATACATCTCGCTCCTCTGCGCATCGGCGATCGCCTTATCCTCTTTTTTCATCCAGGCCGTATCGAACGGCACGCTACTTACCGTCAACACGTCTCCCCGCGATGTGTCGATGCCGGCGGCCGCGGTAACGAGCTGCTCTATAGTCGTATCGCGGAGCGCCTTGCTCCCGTCGTTGTTAACGACCACGGCAACCGATAGCTTCTTAACCTCGCCGGGCGGCCTGATCTCACTTTCCTCGATTTTTGTGGAATCGTAATTCACCGTCTCGTTCGAGCGTTTATACGTCGAGTTGCCTCCTTCAGTGCCCGCAGGATAGGTAACCGAAGAGCCGCTGGCGGTCGAACTCGGATTCTGCGAGGAGATTCCGGCGATGCCGCCGGGCCCCGCCCCTGCCCCCTCATATTTTTCCGTCTCTTTCTGAGTGCTGACGACAACCGGATTATTGCCCTGCTCGACCTTGTTCGTGCGGGTCTGCTTCGAGGTAAAGTCGAGATCCGCGTTCACCCTCACCACCGCATTGTTATCGTTGCCGAGTACCGTACCGAGCATTGAGTGAATCGATTTCTCGACCTGGCTTTCGTAGGCGACCTTGGCCTCGAGCTGGGTCCTTGAGTAGTTGCCCGCAATACCCGCTTCTGAGTCACCGGTCGCCTCGTTTAAGACGTTGCCACTTGTGTCGACAACAGTTATATTCTCGCTCTTTAGTCCTTCAACGCTTTTCGAGATGAGGTTGACGATACCTTGAACCTGGCCTTCCGATATCTTTGCGCCCGGCTTTGGCTTGATGATCACGGACGCCGTGGCCGGATTTTCCTTATCGGTATAAAGGGAGGGTTCGGGTATGACGATGTGAACCCGAGCACCGTCAACCTCATTAATTTGGGAGATGGTTCTGCCAAGCTCACCCTCTAAAGCCCTACGATAATTGATCTTCTGGGTGAACTCGGAAAGACCGAAATTGCTCTGATCGAATATCTCAAAGCCGACCGTACCGCCTTGCGGCAGACCTGCGCCGGCCAGCTCAATTCTCGTTTCATATACCTGGTCGCTCGGAACTTGAATGGTTTGCGTCCCGCTGAGTTGGTAGGGGATCTTCTTTTCCTGAAGTTTTGTTACGATCGAACTCGCGTCCTCAGGGCTCAGGTTTGAGAACAGGACGCTATAGGAAGGGCGTGAGACCCAATAGATGAGCGAGCCGAGAGCAACCACAAATAAGATGACCGTAATCATGATGATCATCTTTTGGTTTACTTCCAGCTTTTGCCAGCCTGTTTGAGCGTTCTTGATCGCTTCAGCGGGTGACGCCATTAACCATCCTCACTCGCTTATATCTGCATTCTCATTACTTCCTGGTACGCTTCCATTACTTTGTTTCTAAGTTGGACTGTCAGTTGCATCGCTACGCTTGCTTTCTCCACTTCTATCATGACGTCGTGGATATCAAGCTCTCCGGCGATGAACTTCTCTACTGCCGTGTCTGCATTTTTTTGGACTGCATCTACTTGGTGTATCTCATTATTGAGAATGCCTGAAAATGTGTCGAGCGCGTTGCCGACCGGGCTTTCCGCTTTTGGCGCCCCAAGCGTTCCCGCGCTGATCGGGTTGAGCCTTAATGGAGTTATATCCATGTTCTTTAAGCCCTCTCTTACTAGATTTCCAGGGATTTTATGGCCATACTTTTGGCCGTACTGATGACCGTAACGTTCGCCTCATAGGCACGCTGTGCGGCGATCATGTTGACCATCTCTGTAACGATATTTATATTAGGCATTGCTACGTATCCATTCGCATCTGCATCCGGGTGATCAGGGTTATAGATCATCCGGGGTGCGCTAGTATCTTGTGCTATTCCTGCTACTGTGACTCCTTGTCCGGCGGTTGCGCTCTTTGCGCTCCCTAAGAATTGAGAGAAGCCAGCTCGACCCTGCGGCGCGAGAACTATATCCTGCCTCCGATACGGACCACCCTCGGGCGTTCTCGTCGTGTTGGCGTTGGCGATGTTACTCGCAACCGTATCCAACCACAAACGATTTGCCGTCAGACCGGTCGAGCTAATTCGCAGCGTCGAAAAAAGGCTCA
>NZ_JBTSLF010000130.1:6784-7246 GCF_054640775.1 Candidatus Aquicultor sp.
ACCTCCCTCCGTTAATGACTGTTTTCAGTGAACTTAAGCGACCGCTCATAAGCTGAGCCATAGCGTTATAGCGGATTGCATTCTCCGCCATTTTTGACATCTCTTCGTCGATATCTACGTTATTGCCGTCATAGCGCATCGACGTTGCCCCTATTGTATTAACCTTTATCCCGACAGAAGTCAATGAGCTTCCGCCCGGCAGGTGCCTTGGGTCTGTCTGATACATCCCGGCATCGTACTTGTTGTCGATTGCCTGCTTGAATTCGTCCTCAAAGCTTACATCCTGCTTTTTATAGCCAGGAGTATTAATATTCGCCACATTATTTGCTATTACCTGCTGCCTGAGCGATGATGCGTCAAGACCTTTTTGCAGTGAAACAAATGTGTCGTTCGAAAACAACTGATCCAACATCAACCTCGATCACCTCCGCTTGCCTCAAGACCTTCAAAGACCTCGTCAAA
>NZ_JBTSLF010000131.1:0-7219 GCF_054640775.1 Candidatus Aquicultor sp.
CCGATCTGCATAACTGCGTTTCTTGATAATCTTTTGATACATTTTTGATTTTTTTATAGTGTATTGTCCTTTTTTGCCATAATCCGATGTTTTTAGGGCATAAACTGGAAAATATTTTCAATTCTTTTTTCCTAAAAATTCGTCAAAAACCCGTCTTTTCACCGAGACAAGCCCACTATTTCGTCATCCTCCAGGGTTTCATGAACGTACATATCAAGGGTAATGGAGGCGGAAGCGTGGCCCAGGTATTCGGATACCGCCTTGAGCTTCCCGGTCCTTTCAATCGCCCTGGTTGCGAACGTATGCCGCGCCCCATGCGGGGAGAAGTGTTTACCCGTCGCCTTCATTACGGCCGAAGAAACCCGCCGGAAAGCATAGTCCCGCAATACGGGCTTACCGCCGGAGGTCTGAAAGAGCCATGAGGATGTAGGGCCATAGACGGCCACAATGTCGGAGAATAAGGCCGCATCTATCCGGACTTCGCGCATCTTTCCGCCCTTCCCGTATAGCGGTACTCGGACCATGCTCCCGTCCTGCTTGCAATCGTCCAGCTTTATGTTTAGGGCTTCGGATATTCGTGCCCCGGTAGCCATAAGGAACATGAATAGCGCCATATCGCGGGGCGTCATCCGGGCCAGGGTAGCCCGTTCCTCTTTCGGGGTCAGTATGAAAGAGCGCCGGACCGCGCCCGTTGCTTTCTTCGGAGGCTTTATATCCCGGAGGGCTTCGGAGAAGGCGGCCGCTTCCTTCGCGGAGGTCAGTTCTTTAGCCGCCCCGCGGAGGGCCTTTTTAACGGCCGCAAGCATCGGCACAAGTGAGGCCGGGGCGTGGTCGGCCAGCTTCGCGGAAGCCCAGGCGCGGAGGGTTTCGGGGTCCGTGGTCCGTAGCCCGGTTTCTTCCGTGTATCTGAAATAGTCGGCCGCATAGTGTGAATAGGTCGCAGAGGCAGAAACGGCTTTCAAGCCCGCTTCACGGATAAGCGCCGCGGCCGTCATCCCGGAAACTTTTTCAATCTCGCCTGTTCTCTCTCTGTTTTCGGCTAGCATTTCCATAGTTTCCCCCTGTTTTCAGATATCATCATAACATTACTTATGTTGATATGTCAAGCGATATAGCAAGTTATGACGCAATACCATGAATAGGGAATAAGGGGCGTACAATGTTCCGGGTTTATTGTTCTTTCATTGTTAATCAATGGCCGGGGCTGGCACTTTCTATACGTGAGGACTTCGCTTTCTATGAGAAAGTGAAAAGCTCCTTTTTATGATGTAAGAATATTCCTGTTTCTCTAGCTTCGCTCTTGCTTTATCGCTTTTTTATCATGCAAGCGGATTCCCCGTTTTCCCGTGCTTCACCCGTGCTTCACTTATGGCTTCACCGTGGCTTCACGGCCTTTTTCCCGTTGTGTATCCGTTGTCCATTTATTGCGTCCTGATATTCCTGTTATTATTTTTCACTGCTTCATCATTGCTTCACGCTTTTTTCTCTAGTATTACTCAAGAAAAGTTTTCCCCCGCGACCGCCTTTTATCACCCCTAACCCTTGCGCTTGCCTATGGCCTTCCTGAGCCTTTTTTCTATGCTTCTTTCTTGCTTCACTTTCTCCATGCTTCCTCATGGCTACATTGCCATTACTCACCGTTTTTTCTCGCGTGTATGGACGCCGGAAATTCCGGTTATTCGCGGAATGAGGTGCGGGCCAGCATTTCCCTGACGGCTCGCCGGATAAGTACGGCCACGTTCCCGCCTTCGGCCGCGGCCATGCGTTCCAGGGCTTGCCAGTCGGCCGGATAGAAACCGATATGATGATTTACTAGCCTTTCCTTGCCGGGGCGCCTGGCGGCATTCTCTGGCCCTTTTATGGCCATTTTATGGCCGTTTTGTGGCTCTATTATGCCCTTTTTATGGCCATTTTCTGGCTTCGGTTCTTTCGGGGCGGCTTCGGCCTTCGTTCCCATAATGAAGGATAGGGCGTCATTCAATCCGGTATCTTTTTTCGCGCTCATATTTCCCCCGCTAGTTTTTGGAATGGCCCCAGGATGTCCGGCATATCTAAGGCCGGGCGGCGTAGGGTGTTACTGTCCATAAAATGCTGTCTATTCGGTATCTCTATCCCTGCATAGCCTGGTTCATTTCGGAGGGCTGAAAGGGCGGCTTCGGTGAGGCGTCGGCCCTTGATAGCGGCATTTAGTACAATCCGATAGGCAAGCCCCGGATTTATCGCCCGCACTTGTTCCAAGATTTCCCGCATCTCTACGAGTCCGGCCAGTGAAAAGCTATCCGCGTTTACGATGATATGGACCATATCGGCAATACATAGGGCGTTTATGTTCAGAATTGAAAGGCTAGGGGCCGTATCAATAATGACATAATCAAAGGCGGCCAGGTGAGGAAGTATCCGCGCCCGTAAGTATCCGTTTCGGTCTATGAGCTGGTTCACTTCGTTTTCAAGTATCGGGAAGGCTTTAGAGGCCGGGAGGATAGAAAGGCTGTCCGAGAGCTTCACGATATGCGCGGCCTTAAAACTGTCCAGCCCGGAAGGCTCCGCCCCGCAAAGGGTTGAAAGGTTCGCCTGTGAATCCAGGTCTACAAAGCACACCCGGCGCCCGCCCAGGGCGTAAGCGGCCCCCAGGTTGTAAGCTACGGTAGTTTTTCCCACTCCGCCCTTGCGGTTCGCTATGGCTATTATTTTCATGTCCCCTAGATCATCGGAGAGGAAAACCGGAAACATAAGGGGTTTTATAGCCATAATATGGCTATGTTTTGGCCGTACTAAGGCCGCTTCATGGCCCATCTTTTTATAATGGCGGTTTATTCCCGTTTTCTCTTTGTTCATCCTTTGTTCACTTCTTTTTTATAATGTAAGAAAACTCCATGCTTCGCCCTTGCTTCACCATTTTTTATAGAGTGCGGAATGACTTTTTTTTATAACGTCCGAAAACTAATAGTCAACGCGGCGAAAGGGCGGCTTCCAAGCCAGAAAACAACTTTTCAACCTCCGGCCTCAAGCATTCGTTTATGGTAAACAACCCGGAAAGGAGCTATTGCTTATAATATGCAATTTTCCCCCATCCCATATCACTGAGAATAAGTTCGTGGATCATTTTTGCTGTTGTTACTTTAGAAAAGCATTGGCGTATAAGTCCATATTTTACAGATACTTCGTAATAAGTATCGGATACTGATTCGATTATTTCACCTGCTGAATAGTTCTCTGAATAACTATATGGTCTTGCTTCGCTTGTATCGATAATATCTGATTGAGTTATGGTAAAAGAAAGTGTTTTATTATAATTCATCCATCTTCCAATAAGCCAACCAGGAGGATTAATATAGTTGGTCGTTGACGCCGGGTTGAAACAGGAAAATAAAAGCCCCGAAAATATGATTATAATCACCATAATTTTTTTCATATATTTTCCTTTGATTCTGCTATAGTTAACGGTTTTTCAAGCAATATAGATGTTCTTTTTTGCAGGTCTACCATGCATAGTATAATTTAGAGTTTATATCGCCTTTATTTATTTAGCAACAATAAATTATACAATACTAAAATAGTATTGTATCGTTTTTAAAAGTGTCAAGTAAATATGGGGTTCCCCTACTTCGTCGCATTTTATAGCGTCCGAAAACTCCGGGTTGACAGTTTTTGGCCAGATAAATTGGCAAACGTTAAGTTTTTAGCCCATTTATCTCCGTTTTCAACGGGTTCACACCCCTGTAATACATCGCCATTATGCGGCCATAATATGGCTATAGCATGACCATATTATCCCCCGCTTCCGTGTCCTATATATAAAACCGTCAAAACCTTTTTAGGGTCCGGATAATCCGGGGCGTCATTCACATAAGGGTGCGGGGCTATGTACCCCCTCCCCTGCTTCTGTGCGCCATAGATCGCGGCTTATCGCGTCCAGGGTCCTGGCTTACCTGTTTGCCTATATAATCGCATGGCGGGCCAGGAAACCGCCCTCCTGAAGGGATTAGAAAGCTCTGGCCTGGAGAATGTACGGCAAGGGTCCAATGCATGAAGAAAGCCCATAGAATACAGGCGGAAAATGGACTTTTCGGGCCTTTTATAGGCCGGGATGTCTGGCCCGTATCCGGCTTACAAGTCGCCCCGCGGCCATTGTCCATGCTTCGGTATAAATGCTTTCCTGTTCATCGGCTTTAGCTTCCATGCGGTTAGCCAGGCGCGGGTGTCCTTTCGCCCGTAAGTAAGCAGCCTTCTTCCTGGAGGGGTACCCGGTACCGATAGGTGCCTATCCCTACCCCCCGAAATAAGCGAAGAAAGAAAGCAGGATTAAACTATACCGGAACAGGGCCGGACCCCGTAGCGGGCCAGGAATCGGCCTCTGCGGGCATTTCAATAATGGCGGGTTTTGCCATGCCTTCATTGTAGTTTTAGCCTGGAAACGCATATATATTCAGCCTTTCCGCATGATGCGCCCCGTTTCCGTATTGATCGGAACTGCAAGTAAAGAAAGACGCCCGGCCCTTCGTAATAAAAGGCAGGGCGCTTGTCATTAGAAGGCGCTAATATAGCCGCCCTTCACGCTCTTTCCATTGCTTCATAGCTTCGCGGTCTTTCTTGTATCGCTCCCGTTGACGTTCTCCAGCTCCATCCGTTCCCGCGGCCTTCGCTATCGCTTCCAGGGCTGAAAAGCTAAGAGCATGCGGGCAGGTGTACAGCTTCACGGGCTTTCCATGTTTCGCCTTTTTCGTTCCCGCGGGTTCAATAACATTGGCCTTGAGTAAGAGAGAAAGCGCCTTACGGATGTAACGGAACGAAAAACGCTTGTCCATTAGACTGGAAACCGTGAACGATTGACAGTTGAAACCGTTTAGAGCGTTCACAAGGTGCGGGCCTGTACTTCCTAGAGCTTCCCGCCTGTACGCATTATGTGAGGCTGGCACAATGGTAAACCCGGCATGGCCTCCCGGCGGGCTTGAAGCCTTCCTGTCCTGGAGGGTAGATCCATCCTCTCCATCCCTAAGATAAGACAATGTGTCTATATTGATCGGTTCTGCAAGTAAAGGACTTTCCGGGCAGGCTTCGTCATTCTCACCCCTAAGAGCCTCTAATGTGTCTATATTGATCGGAACTGCAAGTAAAGCGGATTCTATAAAGGCTTCGGGAACTGTAAGGATAAGGCCGCCAGCATTGGATGAAATGACAGTAAGCGCCCCGGCTTCCCGAAGGCGTTCTAGGGCCTCTCTTACAGTAGCGAAGCCCTTTCCTACCCCTTCGGCAATATTACGGATAGAGAGGGAAACGCGGTCAGTATCGGCTATTCGTTCAATGTGAAGTATCCACCGGAGTACGGCCGCATCCGTGTAGCGCCCTATTCCCTGGAAGGGTGTATTCATGGCCAGGTAGTCTAGAGCCTGGTTCAGCCTTCGGGCGCGGGGCGTGGCTATCTCGGCATACTTCCGGAGGGCGCTACGGTATCCATTTTTTAGCCATTCTTCACCGTATCCGGCCCGTTCTTTCTCCCGGTACTTTGTCCCGGGCGCGGCGTGTTGCGAGAATAGGGCGCTAGTGTCATCAAAACCCCAGCCCATAGAAACCGCACGGAACACGGCCCGCTGTTCTCTTTCGCTTCGGTCCCCCCTGCTCTCCGGCTTCCGTAGGGCGTTCCAGGCGCGATCTCCCAGGCCGTAGAAAAGGCCCGAAGCCGCGCCGGGTGTCAGTATGATGTCATCATCGGAAGGCGCTACGGGCCGGATACCGAATACGTCCACAAGGTCGGCCCATTCATCGCTAGAGGGTGGATATATCGGCATCATGTAGCCATTAGAGAATAGATACAGCTGGACGGCGCCGCCTTTTTCGCGCCGGACTTCGGAGGGAGGCGCTACGGCATACTTTCCTTCGGCCAGGATGTCAGTATTCCATCGTTTAGCCTCGCCGGAGGCGCACGGGTAGGGCGCATAGAGGTAGACATGGAAGCCGCGCCGGGTCCGTACCACCGGGGAGGCGGCTTTCAGCTTGCGAAATACTGAACTTTTGTCCAGCTCTTGCCATTTTTCGCGGGAATCAACGTCCAGTACAACGAGATCGCGGGAGATCGCGCCCGCCATTAGGCCGATATTCGCCCCGGTTCTAGAAAAGAGCGCCGGGAGATCATCGGCCCGTTGCGGTTTCTCGCGTAGACTGGACCATGAGAAACCCCGCGGAGGCTTTTTAGCGCCTTCGGCAAGAGGTAGCACGGTCAGGCCCGCTTCATGGTAAAAACGGGCGTAGTCTAGCGTTTCGTTATTCATGCCCGCGCTTTCTTCCGGGCTGGCCAGCCTGCTATGTCCCGCGCCTTCCAGTAGTCCGATTTATGCGGGAAGCGCACGGCAAGGAGGTTTTCAAGAGAGAGGCGGAAGCCTATCCGCGTATTTTCGCCCATGTCCATGTCAAACAGGATGGAGCTTGTACGCTCACGGTAGGCCAAGGAAATGTGTTTCCCGGCCGCGTCTACTATATGCTCCGTAGGCTGTCCGGAAGTAATGCGCCCCGGTTCAAGGGTGAGGCTTCGGCCTTCACAGATAAAGCGAATAATTCCGGGTTCATTCATGGCCGCCCCCTTCCTGGACCGCGGGAACGGCTACGCGGAGGCTTTGAAGATCGGCCATAGATACGCGGAACTCACGGCCGACGCGAAAGGCGGGCAATGCGCCCTTTTTAATAAGCGCCCGGACGGTCTGCCCGGAACATGACAATTTCGCGGCCACTTCGGAGACGGTAAAACTTTCTGCCATTTTTGGCCCCTTTCGGGACTTCGGGGGGAGGGAAAAAACCGTGTACGGGAGGTCTAGGGAAGAGCCTTTTTAGTGTCTGCGGGTGTCTACGGGTGTACGCCATACACCAAAAAGCACGCAAAAACACCCAAAAACACCCAAAACCTACCTAGACGAATGATGCGGGATGTATTACGCTTCCTCTTGTCAGGGAGTAGGCGCTTCAAGCCGCTTGTACACGGGTCTTTCGGTTCCAGCCGGAAGGCCCCTTTTTTATGTAGGTAGAGCCTATGCACTACCATTCGTCCTGATTATACAGGATTGAGTCACAAACGTAAAGCGCGAATATAGTAGTTATTTACCTGTGCATAACTGCGTTTCTTGATAATCTTTTGATACATTTTTGATTTTTTTATAGTGTATTGTCCTTTTTTGCCATAATCCGATGTTTTTAGGGCATAAACTGGAAAATATTTTCAATTCTTTTTTCC
>NZ_JBTSLF010000132.1:0-7170 GCF_054640775.1 Candidatus Aquicultor sp.
TAGATTCTTTCGGCTTATCAAACTCTTCCGGATTAAAACTTGTATCTCCTTCATCAGAGGTCTTTGCTTTCGAGTTTACATATTCATCAAGCATATCATCAATATCTGCTCTTGTAACTTTTGAACCATCACTAAAATTAATATGGCCATCACGGTCTAATCTTTTTTCGACTTCTTTTACAAAGTCTCTTACTTGTTGCGCTTCAACACTTTGCTCTCTACCGCCGTCCTCTTCAATATCTTTCACACCTTTATTGATTTTGCTTTGCCCGAATCCCGTAGGAAATAACTTCATTAAATCTTCCGGCAATTTCCCTTTCCCAGTAATTGTTTTAGCGAGAAAAGTTTGTTTATCAATTTCGTCAATAGGTAATTTGCTAAATGGTTTTTTCGCCTCTTCATTCTGGATCTCCGAAGTAAGTAAGTTTTCATTTTCGGTTTTACTTCTTGGGAATATTTTATTATCACCGATGAATAGATTATCGCCATCGAAACGGGCATTAATACCCTGCTTTCTTAGTCCATCTACGGCACGATTGATAATGTTTAACGAACTTCTTTTATCACTTGGAGAGGAATTAGGATTATTTCTAAATTCTCTTTCGCTAAATATTGCATCGAGAAGAGGTTTATTTTTATAAAGTCCCTTTACGTCATTATCATCCATTTCTTTGATACCGGATAAACCTAAATCTTCCTCAATTTGGCCCCGCATATCTTTTTCGGTTTTTACTTTGCCGTTATTCTTCTCGGCGAGGGATTCCCTTTCACCGTCAACAGCCGCCAACCTTTCGGCCTCTAACGATTGATCAAGTAATTTTTCATCAACATCCGGCGGATAGAATCTAATCTTACCGTTTACTTTCCTCCAAATCTTTTCCGGGTTCTTCTCACTATAGAGTTGAGCCGAATAACCGTTCTTAAGTTCATCATACTGATCGAAATTTGTGCTTTTGGGTTTTAACGGTTCCGGTGTTGTGTTGCTTGTATTCGCGCCCTCAACATTCGGCGGAACCGTCCGATTGGTTTCTTCTGTTTTTGGCTGCGTTACCGGCTCTATTGGCTGCTCGGTTTGCTCTTTGAAACTTTCTGTACCGGGAACGGTTTTGCCCATGTCAGGCATAGCCGATGGAGTTTCTTTCGATCTTCCCTCAAGTCTATCCAGGTAAGTGAAGAAATCTTCTTCACCAAGCTTTTGTTTCTTATAATCCGCCCATACGTTTTTATACATCTCTCTTTCCGGGCCGGAAGGATATTTGTTCAAAAATTCGTCAACAGTTTTTGCACCACTATTTTTATACACCTCTTCAACTCTGGAGAATTTTTTTCTTTCAGCTTTGGTTTCTAACGGTTTACCTTCTCCGTAAATATCTATTGGAGATTGGCCGCCACCTCTTACCCTTGAACCCATGCCTAATTTTGGCACATACTCATTACCGAAAATATCCTCTAATGCAGCGTTGGATTTCTTCTCCGCGAACTCACCGGCTCTTCCACCAAGAGAAGCGATACCCAAGAACAATCCATTTTGTATTAAATCCTTTGCAAGTAATCTATCTCCTTCGTTTAATCCGTTGAACGCACCAAGATCGTCCAATCCCTTTACCGTTTCTTCCGAGACTAACGAACCAATGCCGACCGGAAGCCCGAAAACAAAAGGAGTAATTTTATTGGCAATATTCTCAGCAGTTTCTTTCTTAATCCCTAATTTTTCGCCGATAACTCCAGCGCCTTTTGCTATGTAGGGTTGAATAACATTCAGCGCCATTACCGGCGGTAACGCGCCTAAAACAGTTTTGAATGTACCGGCGGCGACTTCCCCAAGACCTCTTACGGTTTCTCCACTAGTTTTCAATTCCGGATTTTCTTCTGTTGATAATAATTGCACTATATCGGGCAGTAAATCTTTTGCATTATTTACAATCCGTTTGCCGCCTTGGTAAACCTGTCCCGCACCCTCTACAATTGGCGCTGTGATAGGATCGAACATCTTTCCTTTCGTAATCATTTCAAGAGCATTTTTCATTCTCTCACGCTCGTTAGCGTAAACATCACTTTGTTTCGGCACCGGAATTCTCTTTGCAATATTCGCTTGCTCATCAGTTAAAGGAATATCCGCCATCGGCCTTGCATCACTCTTCTTCCCGGTTACTGTTTGTTCCGGTAGCACAAGGTTATCACTTTCTCTAAAAGCTTTCGAGTTATAAAACTTATTTTCAGCTTTTGAAGATTGTTCCATTGACTTGTTAAAGTCATCAATTGCCTTTTTATAACTTTGTGATTGATAATTTATATCGGCTATTTTTTTGTTATATGCGCCGACTAATTTGTTGGCTTCATCTTGTTGCCCTTTTTGTCTGAACTCAATTACCTTGTTCTTTATTTGGTCAAGTTCTGATTGAGATTTGTTAAGATTATCCTCAAGCAACTTTATTCCGTTTTTCTTTGCATCCTGGGTTTCATAAATTTTTGCTATATGAGCCGGTGTTTTTATGCTGGATAAAGTATCATCACTCTCTACATTAAGATTTCTTTCCGCCAAAGATGGCTTATAACCTTGTAGAATAGAGTCCATAGGTCCGGAAGTTTTCGAGGCATCTATTGTCGGTGTCTCACTCGGCTTACCTTTTATAGTAGTCTCATCGCTAAGAATGACATTGGGGTTTTGTGTTGTAGTGTCCCCAGACGTAATAGAAACTTGGTTTTCTTTCGGCGCTATGTTGTCTGGTTCGTTCCATGTTTTTGTTGCAGATTCTTTTGATAATGGTGCTGGATCATTCCAAGTTTTCCATCTCTCTTGTTTGGCCATTAGAATTGTCCCTGAAATTAAAGAGTCTGTATTTCAAAATATTTTCTTATTAAATCTTCTTCTTCTTTTGTTATGTCTGGATTTGCTTTCTTCATGGCATCATAAGCAACGCGCCAATCAGCTTTGTTCGCATCTCTATATTTTCTCATCCTATCAATAAAATCATTCAGGTTTCTTTGTGTTTTTAGATCATACTTCTTAACCATATCCAGCGCAGATTTAGTATATGGTTTTTTTCCCTGCTCTTTATAATCATCAAGTTCCTTTTGTGTTAGATAGGACTTATCGCCGTTAGAACTCTCAAACTCATATTTCCCCTTATGAATTCCCTCTTTAAGTGGTTGTTTTTCCTTCAATCTAGAAATAGTCTGTATGCCCTGAACCACATTCCCCCAATCACTTGAATAATCAACTTCATCTATTTTGCTGGTATCAGAAGAACTATTATCGGTGCTTCCTTTTGCGCCCTTCGGTAAGTTATGATATTTAGTGTCTACCAAATTATTGTTCCTATCGAAATATGGTACTGCCACCATTCCATTCTCATAATACGGTTTACCCGCCATCCTGAAATCCTTATCCGGATAGTCTTTCTTGTTTTCTTCGCGGCTAATTTCTTTACCGTATTTGTCCCTTGTAATCGCAATCTCGCCGTCTCTAATGGTTTGGTAAGTATTCTTTGGCAAATCTCTATTGGCATCTCCCTGTAAAATACCGGCCATTGTGTTCAATCTTGCTAATCCTTCTTGATCCATATCCGGATTGCTTAATGCGTTTACGAGAATGTTATTAATTATATCCTGTTTCCGATTGTATTTTTCCATATCCGAAATTGGAGTAACATTTTTCTGTTCATAAGTTTTCGATCCGGTAACATCTTCCTTATACATGGCTTCCGGAGAAATTGTATTCATTCCTCTTGGTGCGCTTGCAAGGATATTACTTAATGCCGGAGTAGGGTTTGTTGAGCGCATTGAATTTTGCTGGATGAAATTATTTTGACTTGCTGGATTGAAACTAATCGGCGCTACATCACTTTCCTGAACCGGTTGCCCTTGGCCTAACCCGATTGAACCTACAACATTTGGGACGGCATTTTCAGCTTTATACATCGGATTAGCTTTTTGCTCGGTAGTTGTATTTGTTGCTTTATCAATTTCACCAAAATTCTTTTGCGCTTCGTTTACTTTCCCAAGAATACCGGCAAGAACCTCGGCTTGTTGTCTTTTTCTGATAGTTTCGCCAATCTGATTGCCCACATTTGCGAATACTTGATTATATACATCCCATCCCATTGACTACCTCCGGACGAATACTAAGTTGGCTATAATCTACATGCAAAACACCATCTAAATCTAAAACTGCACTTGGTTTTACTTCTTGAACTGCTTGAGCAATCGTCCCACGGTAACGGTTCGGATCGCTATTCTTATAATTAAATTCAATAATCGGTAATCCTTCTTCGGAAGTCCCTACATACTTAATCTTTTTCTTTGCGCGAATATCAGATTTTAATACACCGGCGCTTGCAACATTAGCCCCGCCTTGAATTAGACCCGGAAGCATATCTCGGAAGAAGTTGAAACTACTTGCTCTATTATTCGCATCACTCTGTTCCCAACTATTTACGGCTGATTGACCGGCTTGATTTTTATTTAGCGCGTTCATGATATTTTGCATAATTATATTCTCTTGCGCCGATGTTGCTCTAAATTTATTGTCGTTTTCCGTCTGCATTAGAGGTACTTCCATCTTCATTCTCTCGGTATCAAGATTTTCTAATGTTTTGGCAAAGTTATCATTTATATTGTCGCTCACACTATTAATTTGATTGTTGAATACACTTCCTCCGGTAATTCCTTGAGAGGCCAATCTTGCGGCAGTATCTCTCTGCCCTCTTTGCACAGTATTTGCAGCCGTTCTTGTTATTGCGTTACTCTGATCGCCGTTTATCTTATCCAGAATCGCACTCATACCTTCATAGCTATTTGGATCTTCATAATTATCAAATAGATTTGTTGCGGTAGTGTTTATCCCACTTAGTTGGCTCCATAAATCTTCTCTTCTTGACATGATATACCTCTGTTTAGATATTATAATTGAAAAATTTTGATGAATCGTTTCCTCTGCCAATTCTCAAACCAATTACGGATATGAAGTATATCGGCTATTTTATTTTCCCACCCTATTGCTTTCCATTCAGACTTATCGCCCTGGTATAGAAGTGCAACTTGAATATTATTTTTCTTGCACCATTCGGCTTTCGATTTATAACGTAAGGAAGAAATATTATGCCATCCGGCTTGACCGAAGATCCAAACGAATGGATCTGTATTCCTCCAATATTTCTCTTGATTCCAATAACTTGTTAAGGTATCGCTACCTAATTTTATTTTGTTTCTTGCAGTATTCCCAAGTTCTAATTTCTTACCAAAGAACTCTCTCTTTTCTGCTACTATCCCGGTATATTCTTCTTCCTTCATTTTGCCGGTTTCAACATAATCCTCGTAGAATTCGCCCAAGTCGAAAAGCATATCATCACAATCTTCAAATTGTTCATAGATTTTTCTAAAAAACCAATTCTTGTCAAACTCTCCCAAACCCCAACCACTACCAAAATTCAAGAAGAACTTGAATCCCATCTTCTTTAATTTGTCGTATCTTTCGCGCATCTCAATAGCAGTTAATTCCTGCAATTCTTCATAAGGAGTATCTTTCGGATTTTCACTTACAACCAATTCCCAATTAGGCGCTATCATATATGTGTTGAACCCTTGCGCTAAAAGTTTTTTCGCAAACTCTTCACTTCTATCCGGGTGCCAAATACCAAGAAATTTCATTTGCTTTTCTTCGCTTTGATTAACTCTTCTTGTTTGGATATTGCATATTCAGTTACTTGTAAATCTATTTTAGCTAATTCCAAATTTTTCTCATCAAGCTCTATCTGTTTTTTCATCTCGTAAAGAGAAGAACTAGTTTTCAATACCCTCATTGCCAGTTCGTTTTTTTGTTTAGTAAGTGTTGCAAGTTCCGTTGAATCTTTATCCACCGGTTTTTCCTGTGCATTAACAAAACTCATAGTTAACAGCCAAAAACTAATTGCCAATAGAATCTTTTTCATGTTTGTCCCTTTTAGTTTGAAATTTTTGTAATATTAAAATATGAACCGACAATATTTATAGATGTTATTTTCGTATTGTCTACTACATAAGATTTGAGTCTTACTGTTTGTCCTGCGCTGATCGTAACAAATCCTGTTCCTCCCGAAGTGTTGTGTAAATAAGTATCGCTAATAACTGCATAAGCGAATGCCTGTGAAGGGGTCGCATTATCTACGGACACGCCAAACCCGATTTCAATATTGCCAGAAATATAAGTAGCGTAGTAATTCATCACATAATCGATCCGATAAACTCCTGCATTCGTTATAGTCAGATAATCTCCATTCGTGTTATCGTCCGTGAATGTGGTGTTGCTTAGATGCCCGCCCGAGATAGTACCAGTCCAACCGTACCAAGTATTACTTGCACTATAATAGATTACATCAGTAGACCAGTTGTGCGTGAAATCTCCATAACTCGGCGCAAAATTCTGAACACTCCCCAACCCTACATCTGTTGCGCTTGGAGTTGAATAGGAGAATGTTCCACTTCCATTATTTTTCAACCAGCCAGAAGCATTTGTTAAAGAACCAATAGAGGTTAAGTTTGTATATGCCGCTTGTTTAGCGTTCAGTTGCGTTTGTATCGAACTTGTTGCATCTAAATAATCAAGCGTTGTATTACTCACAGCAGAAGCCGCAACATATCCCGAGCCGTCCGAGACTAAAACTTTTGAAGCCGTAATCGCTGGCAGATCGCTCATTGCTAATAATCGCGGCGTGAATGAAGTGCCGTCTCCGATTAAAGTATATTTGGCAGTAGGTGAAATGTTGTTTACTTTGGTTATTTGACCGGAAGTGTTAACCTTAAATTGTGCAGCCGACCCTATAGATAAAGAAGTCCCCTCTAAGTTACCATTGGCTGAAAAGTTACCCGTACACTCTAAGATCCCACCCTTGGTGTCAATATACGTTCCATAATAAACACCTGCAGCCGCACGCACACCTATCGAGGCAATAATCGTATTATAATAATTCCACTCTATCGCAGAAGCTCCATATTCTCCTATTGGGTATATTACAAACCCAGACCCTGACATTACAGCTCTTGCCCCACTCGCCGCAGTCTGTATCGTCCCACCCGTGATAGTAGCGCCAGTTAAAGCACCGCCTGTTATAGTTGCTGTTGAAGTAATATTACCTCTAAAATAACCAGTCCCACCGCTTGCTAAAGTAATGTTAGGTGTTGTATTTGTTCTTA
>NZ_JBTSLF010000133.1:0-1659 GCF_054640775.1 Candidatus Aquicultor sp.
CATATTTATCGGTGGCTTATCGAGTTTGCTATATTACCTTTTTCTATTCGGTTTCACCCACTGGCCAAGCTCCTTGCTTTCAAAGGACATTATTGCCTTGGTCCCAAACCCCATCATCGTTCCTACCTACATTCCGCTTGTGCTAAGCATCGTGTCCCTGATTGGCGGTACGCTCCTGGTCTTCAAGAGAAAATAGACTGTTATCTCTCAAGAGGAGCCTATATAATAAGGACAGAGGCATAGCCGGGAAACCCTGCCTTTGATTCCTTTTAACTTAAAACATATACGTGCGGAGGTATGATGAGCGAAAACGTTACCTACTTTGTCTACAATGAGGAGTTTCAGGAATATAATTTTTCCCCAACGCACCCCCTTCAACCCATAAGATTAAAACTGACATACGAGCTATTAAAGGATTACGGTGTTTTTGATAAAAAACACGTAGAGGTCGTCCCGGGCCGAATGGCAACGGACGAGGAACTTATGTTGGTCCATGCCTGGGAGTATATAAATGCTGTAAAAAAGATGAGCGAGACCGGTGACGAGCCCATAATGGGGTATGAATTTGGGATCGGACCCGGGGATAATCCTGTCTTTAAAGGCATGCATGAGGCTTCAAGCCTGATTGCAGGAAGCTCGATTCGCGCCGCCGAGCTGGTTATGGAAGAAAAGGCATCTCACGCAATTAATATCGCCGGTGGCCTGCATCATGCGTTGAGGGATAGGGCTTCGGGTTTTTGCATCTACAACGATACGGCATGTGCGATTGCTTACGCCGCCCAGAAATACGGTATCAAGGTCGCCTATATCGATATCGATGCCCACCATGGTGACGGCGTGCAATGGGCGTTTTACGATAGGTCGGATGTTCTTACCGTGTCGCTCCACGAGAGTGGGCGATACCTCTTCCCTGGGACGGGATTTGTCGACGAGGTCGGCAGAGGCGAGGGTGAAGGTTTTTCGGTTAACGTCCCGCTTGAGCCTGATGTTAATGACGACCTCTATCTTAGGGCTTTCAACGAAATCGTGCCCCCGATAATCAGAGCATTTAAGCCCGATTTGATCGTATCTCAGAACGGCTGCGACACTCATTATACTGACCCGTTAGCGCAGCTAAGCCTGACCACAAATGCATACGAGCTTCTCTATGCGGCTATCCACGAGCTGGCGCACGAGGTGTGTGACGGGAGGCTGGTTGCTCTTGGTGGCGGAGGGTATCAGATTTATCAAGTCGTTCCAAGAGCGTGGGCGCTTTTATCGGCCGGCCTTGCGCGGGTGACCTTGGATGATTATACGCCGGGTACATGGCAGGATGTTTGCACTACCAAAGCCCAAACCCATTGCCCGGTAAGGCTTAGGGACAAGGCGGTTATTACGACGATATCCAATACAGGGTCGCTCGAACAGGCAACGGTCGCCACTATCTTAAGCGTAAAACAAAAGCTCTTTCCATATTATGGGCTCACCGTTGACTAGGCCTTGAGGCTGTTGACAAATCCCGCTGCGCGCAATACTCTTTTAACATGGGGAAATACTCTATTCACGTGGAAAAGGATTATCTGAAATTCAGTGCTGCGCACTTTCTTGTTTTTGGGGAAAAGTGCGAGCGGCTGCACGGACATAATTATGCCGTTTCAGTCGATCTAGGGGGCGACCTGG
>NZ_JBTSLF010000133.1:1669-7112 GCF_054640775.1 Candidatus Aquicultor sp.
TCGGCTATATCTTTGATTTTATAGTTTTGAAGGAATTCGCCGAGCATCATTGTAACGCGCTTGACCATAAGACACTGATTCCCTCGAAGAATCAGCATATAACGATAAACCATAACGATGGTAATACCGAGGTCCTGTTCAGGGATAAGAGGTTTGTGTTTCCTGAATCGGACGTCTTGGTTCTTCCGATTTTGAACTGTACGGCTGAACTTCTTGCATACTACTTGTGCCAGAAGCTAAAGGATGACCTCCTTGAGAATATGAAGGCCGTAAATATCGGCCTGATCAGGGTTGGTGTCGAGGAATCGCCGGGACAGACCGCTTACTACACCGAAGATATCGGCTAGATCGTTTCGCGACCTATCCGCAAGACTGCGCTGTAAGAATTCTTTTGTAATCCTAATCCTATGCGTCAATTTCGCCACTGTGAGAAGCGTCGCTCAGTGCTCGTGCGCTAAGCGTTTGTGCTGCTGTTGCCTATTATTGCAAGAAAACTGTGGGCTGATATAGTAGAGACAGCTCCCAAAGTATTCCAACAGGTTGGTGTAGGACACAACACTACAGGTAGTGTTCCCCGGTGGTACAAGTTTATGGTTACCCCACGTAAACACGTTATGATCTAGAAAATCGAGGGTAAAAAGAGGCTGTTAGGAGGTGCATTTAGATGTGTAGGCTTTTTGGCGCAATATCGGGTTCCCTTGTCGATATAAAGAATCCGGTGCTAGAGGGCTCAAAACCATTTATAGAATTATCATATAAGCATCACGATGGTTGGGGCATCGGATCTATCGATTACCTGCCGGGCGGAAAAAATATACGCATCGTGAAGGCACCTCACCCTGCCTATAAAGACCTGCGATTCACGGAGACGGTCGAGCAGTTGCGGTCGCCGTTGGCTATCGTCCATTTGAGGGACGCCAAGTATGGGAACCTATCGGTTCAGAACACGCATCCGTTTTACTCGAAGGGTTGGATTTTTGCACATAACGGGTCGATGGAGAGATATAGAGAGATCGAAGCGGAACTCCCCGGCGTCAAGTTCAAGGGGGAGACCGACAGCGAGAGATATTTTTACCTGATACTTAATCATATGCAAAAAACGGGTGACGAAACCCGCGGTATGTGCTCGGCGATCAGGTGGCTTGAGGACAACGGGTTTGAAGGCGGAAAGAACTTCTTGATGTCGAGCGGTAGGCGTCTCTACGCATACCGCAATGGCCGCGAGCTGTTCTATGTGATCCGAAAAAACCCGCTTACCGGTACGAAAACCGTCCTCGTCGCTTCGGAGGTTTTGACCGACGAAGAGTGGCGGGATGTTCCTGAAGACAATTTGCTGGTAATCGACGACAACCAGCAGATTTTGATGATATCGGTCACCGGTAAGACTACTGTTTGTTGCTAAAATGCAATCGCCTTAATATCTGGTATAGTTAAGGCGATTGGTCGTTGTTCTATCCACAGTTTCTCTGAAGCAAAGGTTATGGATCGGATATGGATGCAACTATAGCAGTATTGCTGGTACTTATCGTTGTCCTTGTGGTCGCCGTTGTCGTTATTTCTTCTCGCAGATCCGGTGGGGATGTGGCGGTGCTGCACGACACGCTCGAGCGCCAGAACTTGCTCATCCAGGAGATGAAGTCGCGGCTGGAGTTCGGCGGGCACGGCCAGGATATCCTGCGCGAGGAACTTTTAAAGACACAACGCGCGATCGAGTATCTGAAAGTCGATTACGAAGCGCGAAAGCATCTTGAAGAAGAGAGCCGGCAAGTTGTAAAACGCCTGGAGAGCGTAATCGTTGGCAGTTACTCCAAAGGTCAAGCCGGCGAGAACATCCTCAACGAGATATTTAAGCTATTTCCCCATGAGATGATCGCCTATAATTTCAACGTGAACGGCAAGGTAGTTGAATTCGGCCTTCGGCTCTCAGATAAAAAAGTCCTCCCCATTGATTCGAAATGGCCCGCCTCCAGCCTTCTTATCGCCCTTGAGGAAGAGAAGGATGAGAAGGTGAGGATGGGGATCGCAGACCAGATAGAAAAAGAAGTCGGACGGCGTATCAAAGAGGTGTGCCAGTATATCGACCCCGATGTTACCGCCCCATGGGCGATAGCCGCTGTTCCGGATTCGGTTTTCTCGGTGTGCAAAAAGGCATACCTCGATGCCTACAAACGCCATGTAATTCTCATGTCATACAGCATGACCATCCCGTATATCCTCACATTTTATAGCCTGCACCTGCAGTATTCCCGGTCGGTCGATATGGAGAACCTGCAGAACCATCTTCTAACGGTTGCCAGACAGCTGGATGAGATGGAGCAGATCCTTGAGAATAAGATAGCCCGGGGGACGACGATGATAAGCAACGCTTACGGCGAGTACAAGCAGTTGATCTCACGTGTCAGGGCATCGGTGGCGTATTTGCAGGCCTCGGAATCCCCCGATGATGTCGTTGACGAGTTGCCGGTCGATGATTCGCTCCGTTACGTAGGTCGAGATTTTTAAACGTGTTCCTGTCAAAGAGCCGCAAAACGCCTTCACAATCAAGCCCAGTTAGCAAAATGCCGATTTAATACTAGAGGTGTTTTGTTGATTGGAGCGTTCATGAGACGACAAAAGAGATCTAAAGGCAACGGTCATGGTCAAGATTGTAACGAACAGTACCAAAATCCCGAGCTGATATCCGATCAATGGATTAAGAGCGCTGAGCAGGACCTGGTGGTTGCAGACACCCTTTTTGCCGCAGGTCACTACAGCTGGTCGGCATTTGCATGCCAGCAGGCGGTAGAGAAGCTGCTCAAAGCGGGGTACGTGAGGTCGAGACACAAAATCCCACCGCATGTACACGACCTGGCGCGCCTCTCTGCGATTATGAAACTGAACCCACCGGAGGAATATATCGATAACCTGCTTGAGATCGACCAGTGTTACACCTCGACCAGGTACCCGGGCTACAAGCACGGCCTCTGCGTAAGAAACAAGGAAGAATCTGAAGCGATACTGGAGAAGACCGAGAGGATGTACGGATGGCTACGGCGCGAGCTGCAACTCTAGAAACCATAAACCGCTTTATCAAGGGCGCAGAGAAAACGATCGACGTTAAAAAGGTCGTGTTGTTCGGCTCGCATGCAACCGGGCTTTTTAATGAGTGGAGCGACATCGATATCGCCATCGTATCGGATGATTTCGAAGGTACGGATAATAATGAGCGCCTGCTGCGACTCAGCAAAATAGGCTGGCAGCAAGAGGCGACCGAGATAGATGCACTCGGTTTCACCCAGGCCGAGTTCGAGAGCGACGACCCTCTTAGCCTCGTAACCGAGATCAAAGAGCACGGCATCGTCGTTTATGAGAAGTTTTAAACCCCCGTTTAGCCCTGATCCGCACCGGGTAATCCAGTAGTAAAGATTACTACTGGGAGGTTGTTTCTGTGGTTTCAGCGGCAAAAATTACGCACTTTTTAGAGGGCATGAGTTTTCCTGCAAACAAGCAGCAGATCATCGATTATGCCAGAGATAATAACGCTCCTCAGGATGTAGTGGATATGCTTCAGAGCATGTCGGACGGGACATATTATAGCATTGCAGGTATTTGGGAGGCCGTAGGTAAAGCCGCATAGATGTGCCGGGCGTGCTTTTTTGCTAGCCGCCGATGCTTCTACGCTTTATGTCTTCTACACCCTTGTCTTCAAGCACCGATATGCCGCGATTTTGCAGACGAAGCTCATATGCAATTAATCGAACCCCTAACTCTCACTTTTGCTTATGCAGCAAAAGTATTCCCGGAATAAAGGAGCAAAGAAATAAAACGGCATGTTTTTTGCCATGGTATTATTTGCTATACTTGGATACTATTACTATGTGCTAAGACTCTATGCGCATGGTTGTGCAAAGACATGGCATGCATGCTTAATTTGCAGGCAGTTTGGGAATATTATACTGTATAATCCAGTTGCTAGTGATTTTAGGGCGGCCGGTTCCTGCAGACCATTACGTTATTATTGGTCTTTTAATTGGTAAGAAATAGTATTATCTTTAAGGATGTTTCGGGTGACGAAGCGCGGTTTAGTGGATGAGACTGGAACGTGTACTCATGACCGGCTGGATCGCATTGCTATGGCGCGGTAACACTGAGGAAGGGGAGGCTAACTTGGAAGTACAGGTATTACCCGGCCGGATTCCAATTATAGACGTTGATGGTGAGATCGACCACTATGTTGTCCCTGAGCTTGAGAGCAAAATAATGGCGTTTATTAATGAAGGCCATGCGTCAGTTATTCTGGATTTTTCTGATGTCAGTTATATAGATAGTGCCGGTGTTGCGCTGATTATCTTGAGTATCCAAAAAAGCGGTCCGCTAGGCGGAAAGGTCGGCCTGGTCGTGACCAACAAGAATGTCATAAAAATACTCGAGATAGTCGGAATCACAAAGCTCGCGGAGGCGTTTTCGCTGTATGCCTCCGTTGATGAGGCGCTGGCAAATATGACAGGAGAGCGTCCAAGTGGGAATGAATAACTATCATGTGAAAAGAAGGCTGGATATCAAGAGCCACAGGAAGAACTTGTCCTTGATCCGGCAAGAAGTCGAAGAGGTTGCCGAAGAATGCGGCTTTAGCGAGACCGATATCTATCAGATGAAGGTAGCGGTCAGCGAGGCGGCGGCAAATGCGATCGAGCATGGATCACCCCATGGAGATGAGAATTTTATCCACATGGCCGTCGAATGCGACAAGGACAAAATACTGATCGAGGTTGCCGACGAGGGTGTCTTTAAAGCGAGACTGCCCGTCACCAACGGCCGTCCGAGCCATCGGGGCAGGGGGATATTTCTCATGACCGCGTTAATGGATGAAGTAAGTATCACAGAACACCAGGAAGGCACCGTCGTCCGCCTGGTGAAATTCAAAGAATCAGCCAAAGACCAGGAACAGCGGCAAGAAATGCCAATGTTCTAAATCGCTCCACTTCCAGCAATTCTCCTACAGTTTTAATCCGCATTGGTTGTGTCAATGATTACCACGATGAAGTTATTTTAGCTAACAGTTAGAATAGAGAGACCGTGAATCACGCTAGAGTTACGCTAACCCGGCTTGTGACTTGCACGCTTGGCACAGCAGGCTTTCCGCACTTGATTTTCCGCGGTATACTTGCTAAAGTTTATATGCCGAATTCTGGAGAGTTATGAGTCTTTAAAGATAACTAAAGGAGTCCGGTGAAGTTCTCAGCTTCACGTAAAGCTGAGATTTTTGGTTAAAGACGGGCCCTTAGCTCAGCTGGTCAGAGCAGGGGACTCATAATCCCTTGGTCGTAGGTTCGAATCCTACAGGGCCCACACCATTTTGGCTTGTGAAAAATGCCTTTCACAAGCCATTTTCTTTTGGCGCGCCCAGCTTAGCTGGGCCGCACTTGCGGGTGAAAGTCCCGTTCCGGTAACCACCAAGGGGCCG
>NZ_JBTSLF010000134.1:0-7094 GCF_054640775.1 Candidatus Aquicultor sp.
CGAAATCGTTGACGCGGTCACCGATCTTTCTCAGGCAGAAGTTCATGACGTTATGATCGAGCAGGAGATCGACGACATGCTCGAAGACTTTGCCGGTGACGTTAAGAGGCAGGGTTTAGACCTCGACCAGTACCTTGAATTAACGGGCATGACGAAGGAAGCTCTCCGTGGCGATTGGCACGATAGAGCACGTCACAGGGTGAAGAGTCGCATGGTCGTTGAGGCCATCGCGGGGGCAGAAAATATTGAAGTTACGCCTGAAGAAGTCGATAATGAGATAAAGAAGGCGGCAGAAGCAACCGGGCGCGACGTCGAAGAAGTAAAACACATTTTTGAGATGAAAGGTAGCATCGGCGCGCTTAAAAAGAGGATTTTGATCAGCAAGACGATCGACTGGTTGGTTGAGCATTCAGTAGTTAGGGAAAAAGAAGCAACAGAAGAAGCTGAAGAAACTGCTGAAACCGGCAAGGCCAGCGAATCCAGTGAAACAAATGAGGCCGAAGAGGCCGGCAAACCGGAAAAAAAAGCAGAGAAGAAAGAAAATAAAAGCGATAAGGGGACTGAATAATGGGTGAGATTATCCGCAACCAATTAATACCGATGGTCGTCGAGCAGACGGCAAGAGGTGAGAGGGCTTACGATATCTACTCAAGACTTTTAATAGACAGGATCATTTTTTTGGGGACACCCATAGATGATAACGTGGCGAATCTTGTGATCGCCCAGCTCCTGCATCTGGAGTCGGAAGATCCTGAAAAAGACATCAATATCTACGTCAATAGCCCCGGTGGAGTCGTTACCGCGGCACTTGCAATGTATGATACAATGCAATTTATAAAGCCTGACGTATCGACTATATGTATCGGGCAGGCTGCGAGTGCTGCGGCGCTATTACTGGCGTCCGGCGCGGCAGGGAAGAGGTTCGCCCTTCCAAATTCACGAGTATTGATTCACCAGCCGCACGGTGGTGCACAAGGCCAAGCAATCGATATCGATATCCAAGCGAGAGAGATCTTGCGGACGAGAAGGGTATTGGATGAGATCCTGGCCCTGCATACCGGTCAAACGGTGGATAAGATTCATGCCGACACAGATAGAGACTACATCATGACGGCAGCTGAGGCCAAAGATTACGGTTTAGTCGATGAAGTCATCACACAACGCAAGAAGTAAGGGAGGTAGCAATGGCCAAGTTCGGCGAAAACGAGCAGCTCAAGTGCTCATTTTGCGGTAAAAGCCAGCGCCAGGTTAAGAAATTAATCGCGGGCCCGGGCGTTTATATCTGCGATGAGTGTATTGATCTGTGTAACGAAATAATTGAAGAAGAGTTAACAGAAGAGGTTGAATTCAAACTAGAAGACCTCCCAAAGCCGAAGGAAATTTATTCAGTCCTTAATGATTATGTAATAGGTCAGGATATTGCTAAGAGAATTCTTTCAGTGGCCGTTTATAATCATTACAAGAGGATTCAGGTCGGCCCACAGGGGGACGATGATGTTGAGCTGCAGAAGAGCAACATCCTGCTGCTTGGTCCAACCGGCTGTGGTAAGACCCTGCTGGCACAGACCTTAGCCAAGATTCTTAACGTGCCCTTTGCTATAGCCGATGCAACGGCACTAACAGAAGCTGGATATGTCGGCGAAGATGTCGAGAACATCTTGCTGAAACTGATCCAGTCTGCTGATTACGATGTAAAGAGGGCTGAAACAGGAATCATCTACATCGATGAGATCGACAAGATCGCCCGCAAGAGTGAGAACCCGTCGATCACGCGAGATGTCTCCGGTGAAGGTGTGCAGCAGGCACTCCTGAAGATACTGGAAGGCACTGAGGCGAGCGTTCCGCCGCAAGGTGGAAGGAAACACCCGCATCAGGAGTTCATCCAGATCGATACCACGAACATCTTGTTTATCGTTGGTGGTGCGTTCGCAGGTCTTGAGAAGATAATTCAGGGCCGCAGCGGCAAGAAAGGCCTCGGCTTTGGTGCTGAGATCAAAAGCAAGGACGAGCAAGAACTCGGCGTAATCATGAGCCAAGTTCTTCCTGAGGATCTCCTCAAATTCGGTCTGATACCTGAGTTTGTCGGAAGGTTGCCGGTTATAGCGACCGTTAACAACCTGCGTGAGGAGGATCTCGTACGAATACTTGTCGAGCCAAAGAATGCGCTTGTCAAGCAGTACAAGAAGTTCTTCGAGTATGATGGCGTAGAGCTGGTCTTCACGGAAGACGCACTCGACGCGGTAGCCCACAAGGCGCTCGGCCGCGGAACGGGAGCGAGAGGCTTGCGGGCCATCCTCGAGCACGCTTTGCTCGATGTCATGTACGACCTGCCATCCCGCACTAACATTAAGAAGTGCGTGATAACCAAAGAGGTCATCGAGGAGAGCATTGAGCCGACACTGTTGACCGAGGGAACGGAAGAGACAACCACCCCTCATAACGAAACGGAAGTTTCGGCATAACATAAGGAACGAATAAAAAGAAACGATAAAAGGCAGCTTGCAAAAGCTGCCTTTTTTATTTGGCGCACCCAGCTAAGCTGGACCGCACTTGCTCGATTCTCTAGGAACCCCTGCTAGTAATAGCGAGGGTTTTCTGTTTTAGGGTGGGAGATTACAGCGCATGTTTAACTAGATAAGCTTTGGAAATATATTCACCGATTAACTTAAAACTTAAAAAGGGAGGGGTGGCGTTTATAAGAGTCTGGTATTTATTGAATTTACCAGAATATATCTTTTAGATCGCGCGGAGATTAGATGAAAATTAATAAGGTGGTTAAATTAGGAGTGCTTGCCGCTCTAGTAGTGCTGGTAGCTATTTTGCTCAGTGTTACTGCTATAGCCCAGCCAGAGTCTTGATCCGAACACAATCCCGAAGTTTCAGAATAAACTTGTCATACCACCGGTATATGCTCCAGATAAAACGAAATACCCTGGCTATGATTACTACGAGGTATCAATGAAGCAATTTAAGCAAGACCTCGGCATAGGAACCGATGCAGGTGGTAATCCTTTGCTGACGACGGTTTGGGGTTACGGCGGCAATGTCGTCGATCCGGGAAACCCGGGTAAAACTATAGGATTCTGGAATTATCCTGCCGCTACATTTGAGGCCAAGAGAGGCAGGCCGGTCAAGGTTAGGTGGACCAATGATCTTAGAAGTTTCGACGGTATTGATGCTGCTAGCTCAGTCTATGATAGTTACCCATATCTTACAGAGCACCCGCTTACAGTTGACACATCCATTCATGGGGCAGAAACAAAGGCGGTTAAAACCGTAGTGCACCTCCACGGTGGGGAGGTGGGGCCAGAAAGCGATGGATACCCTGAAGACACGTTTCTACCTGGCGGTAACCCTGGATACGATTACACTTATCCCAACCTCCAGAAAGGTGCCACGCTTTGGTACCACGATCATGGACTTGGGATAACTCGCCTAAACGTTCACATGGGTCTTGCAGGTTTTTATCTGCTAAGAGAGCCCGCCGAGGCGGCACTTAAGCTTCCAAGCGCAGAATACGAGGTTCCGATTGTAGTTCAGGACCGCTCGTTTTATCCAAATGGCGAGTTCTTCCGCTCGGCAGAAGGCTCAGGCGGCCGTGAATTCTGGGAGCCGGAGTTCTTTGGTAATACCATCATGGTAAACGGAAAAGCCTGGCCGTATATGGACGTAGAGCCAAGAAAATACCGCTTCCGCTTCTTAAACGGTTCGGATTCACGTTTTTACTCGATGAAATTAGTCGTGCAAGAACCCGGTGAGGCGACAGAAGAGCTTTCAGATCTGGAAGATAATCCGGATGGACCAGAAATTGTGCAGATAGGTACTGATGGCGGTCTACTCGAAAAGCCCGTAGAGACCGCCGATAGGCTCACTACGGGCCCGGGTGAGCGTCACGATATCGTGATAGACTTCTCGCAGTTTAAAGGGAAAAACCTTATTCTAGTAAACAACGCACCGGCACCGTTTAAAGGGGTTGGCGTTATAAAAGAGGGGCAGGAGCTTGCCGATATAAATACCGGGCAAGTTATGATGTTTAAAGTCGGGCCATCGACCAAGAATCCGGATCAAAGCAGGACAGCCATGCCGGCCAATACAAGCCTGCCACCTACGCTTAATCAGATCCCCGTGCTAACACCGCAGACCACAAGAACCATGACGTTAAATGAGGCCATGGTAAATGACGAGCCAAATGCTGCGTTTGTCAATCTAAGCCGCTTTATGAATCCCGATGCCATGGAAACACCCACAGTCGGTGCTACGGAGGTCTGGGAAGTAATCAACACGACGGAAGACGTGCACCCCATCCATATGCATTTAGTCCAGTTCCAGGTTCTCAACCGCCAGAAGATCAACGATACAGAAGCGTTTCTTGGAGAATACAATACGATGAACGAGACAAAATTCGGTTCCGAGGTCTGGACGATGGCCATGCAAGAGGGCTTAATGCAGGGTCGTCCAGATATACCAGATCTCGCCCCGTATCTTAATGGCGAGGCAACAGTGACGGCCAACGAACGCGGTTGGAAAGATACGGTCCATATGAACCCCGGCGAGGTTACGCGAATCCTCGTTAGATTTGCGCCGCAAGATGGCGGATCGTTTAGCTTTGACGTAAACGGTCCGAATTGCGCAAGGTGGTAACGGTAACGCATAGAAGTCGATATGGAAGCTGAAGGAGGGCTCTAGGCCCTCCTTCAGCTTTAAAAACTAGAGCTAATGCGATATCTGAAGGATTATTGCAAACGGAACTTTTTGTTTGCATGAGAATGTGTAGTTTGCGAGCAACGTGCCTCTAGGCAACTTTGATTTCTTGGCATTTTGGAGTTTGTTCAAGTAATATTTAATAGGCATGTTTTCCAAGTCTAGCTTTTATGTATATTAGAATTAGCTTTGGGTTGGGCGATACCGCATGGATAACTATGATTTAGTTCTAAACCAGATGATAGAAAAGCTTGCGCGGTTTAACTATGCGATTGTAGGTAGCAGAACCGGGGCTGAGTTCGACGTCGAAAGCGAGGCGCTGAAACTTCGCTTTCTAGGTAAAGACTATATCGTCAGTAAAGAAGAATGTAGGGCTACGAACTGCGATGATCACGATCCAACCAAGGACCAAATCCTGCTGGTAGATTATCTGCTGTCCTTTGGAAGTCTCGATCCGGGTGATGACTGGATCGACTTTCGTGATATCCCAAACTCGATGCCGTATGACGGTGCGTTCAGGGCAAATGTCGAGTCGGTGCTCGAGCGAAGCGCGTCAAGTATCATAAGTCGCAAGCACGAATTGTTTGAGAAATATGACGGGCAAAGCGCCGCCGGATTTTTTGCATCGGATTTCGCCGTTATTTTTCAGGTCTTTCCGAGGGTGGAGTGCCTGGTGCTCCTTTCCGAAGGGGACGATGAAATCGGGCCGGGCGCAAAGCTGCTATTCTCTTCGAAGGCCCACGAGTTTTTAACCACAGAAAGCCTCGCCGCAATCGGCGAAGCCCTCACGAGAAGGCTTGTAGAGTAAAACCGCTATCAGCGTTCCTTACACGCCGGCCTGCCCTGTGGTATTATAATTCCTTAGTATCCAGGAGAATGTCGAATTGCGAATTACGAATGAGTGATAGTCTAGAGCGTGGGTTTAAGCAGGGTGCAGTAGGCGTGATTGTAACTAACCAGCCTCTGGGCGTAGTTTAAGCATTATAAGAAGGATGGTTTTAATTCGTAATTCGACATTCGCAATTCCCAAGATCCTTATTGAGAAGGGGAGATATATGGTTCAAGAAACCCTGCCAAAAGTGTATAACCCCCATGAAGTCGAGGCTAAATGGTACCAGTATTGGCTGGATAAAGGGTATTTTCAGGCTAAGATCGAGCCCGGCAAGAAGCCGTACACGATAGTCATCCCGCCCCCGAATGTAACCGGTTCGCTGCATATGGGGCATGCGTTAAACGATACGCTGCAGGATATCGTCATCCGCAAGCATAGGATGATGGGTGAGGCGGCGCTGTGGCTTCCGGGAACGGATCATGCCGGTATCGCAACGCAAAACGTTGTCGAGCGGCAGCTTGCATCGGAAGGGCTTACCCGCCAGGATGTCGGTCGCGAGGAGTTTGTGCGCCGTACCTGGGAGTGGAAGGAACAATACGGCAGTCGCATCATCAACCAGCTCAAGCGCCTTGGCGCCTCCTGTGACTGGTCGCGCGAGCGGTTCACGATGGATGAGGGCTATTCCGCTGCGGTACGGCGTGAGTTCGTCCAGCTGTATCATGAAGGCCTGATTTATCGTGGAAACTATATCGTCAACTGGTGTCCTCGCTGCCTGACGGCGCTTGCCGATATCGAGGTCGAGTACGCCGAAGAAGAAGGCAATTTCTACTACGTAAAATACATGGTCAAGGACTCATATGATTATATTACGGTCGCTACGACCAGGCCGGAAACGATTCTCGGCGATACGGCGGTCGCCGTTCATCCCGAGGATGCCCGTTACAAGGACTTCGTAGGGCAGACGGTGATCGTCCCGGTCATAGGGCGCGAGGTGCCGGTTATCGCCGACGATTACGTTAATCCCGAGTTCGGCACCGGAGCGCTTAAGGTGACGCCGGCGCACGACCCACACGATTTTGAGATAGGCGAGCGCCATCACCTCGAGCGCATCAGCGTGTTTACGCCTGAGGGCATGATGAACAAAAACGCCGGTCCGTACGAGGGCATGACGCGTTTTGAGTGCCGGGATGCGATCGTTAAGGACCTGATGGAAAAGGGTCTTTTGGTTAAGATCGAGCCGATGACTCACTCGGTCGGCCATTGCTACCGCTGCGATACGGTCATCGAGCCGTATCTTTCGACACAGTGGTTTATGAGCATGAAGCCGCTCGCCGAGCCCGCTATCAAAGCGGTCGAGGAAGGCAAGATAAGCTTCGTCCCCGCACAGTGGGCGAAGACCTACTTTGACTGGATGTACAATATTCGCGACTGGTGCGTCTCGCGGCAGCTCTGGTGGGGACATCAGATTCCCGCCTGGTATTGCAAGGACTGCGATGAGATAGTCGTCGAGGAGAAAGAGCCGACCACATGCACCAAGTGCGGAAGCTCCAATCTTGAGCAG
>NZ_JBTSLF010000135.1:0-7043 GCF_054640775.1 Candidatus Aquicultor sp.
GTTCCGCTGGCCGCATTTGTGGTTTCGACGCTACCCGGGCACTTCTCGTTGATCTTTATGTTAATGGTTCGATTTTTATCTTTACTATCCTGTGAGCGCTGCTTTGACGAACTTCCACTTGTAGTCGTAGACGTAGAATGCTTGCTCGCGGAACTGCGGTATCCTGAATCGCCGTTTGACCCATTCCCGGTCTTTGAATCACCGGACCTGGTATCGTTCTCTTTAAGCGAAGCCCCGCCCAATTTTGAAGGTCTTGTAAGAGCGCGCTGGATTGCCGGCCTCGCGCTTGGCGGTACCTTATCCAATGTACGTTCAAGGACTTCCCGGTTCTTCTTGACAAGGCTGCTGACTGCAACTGAATACTCTTTATCGGTCTCATCGGTCGATGTCTTTTCAGCCAGCCCTATATTTGTCGCTACGGCCCTCACCAGCTCCGAGTAGTGCGGATCTCCGCTTTTGAGTCTTTTCAGCTCGCTCATTCTCTCATCGGCGGCATTTAGATACAGCTTTGCTTTCGAGGTATCGTCCATGGTCAGCCCGATCCTGGCATGTTCCATTGCGAGTTTCAGCGGGTAAAAAGGGCTTCCGGGCAAGCTCTCTTTGGCCATCGCCAAAGTACTCCCCATCAGCGCTAAACAGATAACTGTGATGATGCTCAAGCGGCGGCCTAGCGCCAGCACACGCGGCCTTCTTAAAGCCGGGGCCGTTTTCAGCGCCTCTCGCTCTACGCCTGTTTCCCAACGCTTTTGCTCGACAGCCGCCAAAAGCGCTTCGCGCGCCTGCCGCTTTTTGGCTGAATCCGGGGCAACGGTGCCCGTCTCGAGCAACCTGCTGGCGGCGACCAGCATGGGCTCGAGTTCGGCGCGCACGTCTTCATGCAGACGAAGACATCCCTCGACTGTTGTTTGCTTGCGCTGTATGGCGTCTATGCAATCATTAAAGATATCTGTTATTGTGGGCTTCATCGTATATCTCTCCCAGAACCTTTCCTAAGGTCCCAATCGCGCGGTGCTGTAACGCTTTAACAGCACCCACATTTTTATTAACCGCCTGGGCAACCTCATCGTTCGTCATCCCCAGGATAAACCGCATGATAACGACCTGCTGTTGCTCGTCGGTAAGCGTCTTTAAAGCTTTGACGACCTCGGTGCGGTTGAATTCCCTTATCGCCGACTGTTCGGGGCCATACCCATTATCCCGCAACGTGTCCGCTTCCTTGGCGATATCAACCAACTCGTACTTGTTTGACCGGTAGTGATCGATGATGAGATTTGAAGCTATCCTGAATAGCCAGGCCGAAAAAGGGGCCCCTCTCCATTCAAACGCAGAGATGTTCTCGAGCGCCTTTAAAAAGACCTGACCGGCGATGTCTTCGGCTTCAACGCGGTTACCTACTTTGTAGTAGATATATCCGAAAATCTTATCAAAGTACATGTCATAAAGCTGACCGAAAGCTTCGACATCATAGTTCTTCGCCTTATCTACTAATCTTTTTACTTCAAAACTATCATCCATAGGCCTAATGCTTTCACCTATACCAACGGATAGACAACCCGTTGGTAACGCAAATTCTCAAAATATTAGAAATATTTTCAAGAAATGTTTTCATCAATGTATCGGAATATCCCCTATTGTACTAGGAATCGGTTAAATGGTGAAATCCTGAAGCTACCCGTAACCAAATCGCATGGACTACGTTTAAGTAGTTGGAAGCTATGAATACAAGCGCTTGTAGAATTAATCCATGGAACTAAATCTAAACCGTTCATAGCAAGCGGTTAGTACCGGAAAAGTACTAAAAGATTATTTAGGAGGAAAAGATGTTGAACAAACTTCTGGCGTTGCTGGTAATAGCGATGCTAATAGTGCCCGCCACGGCACTAGCGAAAGGAAGACCTGACATCGCCGCTTCTGCATCCAAATCGCAGTCCGTCGCTACTGAGGACTCCAGCGATGACGCGGATGCAATGCAAAATAACGACCGTGACGAGAATTACTCTTCTACGGGCAACAAGCATGGGAAAAGCGCATCTATAAAGGCCGAGGGCGCCATCGAAGATGACCAGGCAAACGTGAAAAGAGAGAAGCTCAATAAGGACGAGAAAGAAGCCTTAAAAGATGCTAGAAAAGCCGAGAAAGAGTCTTTGAAGGCGCAAAAGGAAAGCATGAGAGAACAGCGTGCCGATGGCGACATCGACAGCGAGGACGAAAGCGGGACCGTCAAAGCTAAGCACAAGAACAAGCTCTGGGCAATGGACGGCTCCGAGACCGCAGGTAACCTGGCTTCTGCTGAGGACAGCTCGACTGGCACAGCACGCGGCAAAGGCATAGCGAACGCGATGTCGAAGATTATCCGTAACATCGAGCGGATGGGCGATGACGTATCAAACTCGTTGAAGAGCGTTGTTAATAAATTCGCCTCGTGGCTCGGCCTCTCCCTGCCCTTCCCGGATGCAGGTACTTCTGGCGATATGCAGGCAGGTACAGAGGACACTGCGACCGCAGGCGGCACCGACACGACATGTACCGCCGGGCCGGGGAGTGGAATCACGACAGACACAACCGGCAGCATCGGCTCTGGAGAAACATCGATTACCACAAGTACTGTTATCTCAAATTAAGCTGCATAGCTGATCGATTGAGGTGGTTGACCATAAAAGCCCGCTCTTTAGCGGGCTTTTCTTTGCTTAAAAAATGCGCCCGAAGGCGCTTATCGTTCTTTATACGTCTATTCATCTCCGCAAGGGGCCTTCACTTAGCCTGCTTGGCCTCATAGGCTTTTTTGATTCGTTTGGTTAGCACAACGCTTGTACCGTCCTTGGCCTCGTCAATGGTCACTCTATCCATTAGTGCAAGCATAAGAGGGATACCGCGTCCGCGGAAATTATTATGGTCCGTGCCGGGATCGGGCATGCGGCGCTTGAATTTTCCCTCATCTTTGACTTTGATAACAAGCGCATAGCCGTCACAGAATACTTGAATCCTCACATGGTTCTCGGTTCCCTCGGGAGAGCCGTGCTCTATCGCGTTTGCAGCGGCCTCGCCTATTGCAACCTGTAGATCGAATATTTGTTTCTCGCTCAGGTTGCAAAGATCACCGATCATCTTGACGTGATTTCTAATGAGGGATAAGTTGACGGATTCGCTCCTGACCTGCAGTTCGTGCTCGCCGGAGTTTAAGGTGCATTCTTTGCACCTTTGTCGAACGTTTTTCAGGTTCCGTTTTGACAACAGACGTCAATCTCCTTCGGCAATGCTATAATCGCAGCAAGCTCATAAGGGTTAATTGTATCTAAAACCAGGCAAACTTTAGAAAGGGTTATCTTTGCTTATGCTCTCGCACTCACCCTGGTAAGCCTTAAGTGTTAGTACATCGCAATAAATTTTACACCAATATACGATAGTATATTATATATATCGTGTCTACTTTGATTTTATAAGCATGTAGAGGGAACGTCAACAACAAGACGGTTGGTTGCATGATTACCGCTCTCGGGCTATGTTTGGGAGCCGGTTTCGATGTCGGCATACCCCGCCTGATCGACAGCTGCAAAAAGCGCCCGCGCCTTGTTCTTTGTCTCTATGAACTCTTTTTCGGGGACCGAGTCGGCGACGATACCGGCCCCGGCCTGAACATAAGCATCGCCATCCTTGATGACTATGGTCCGTATGGTTATACCGCAATCAAGGTTACCGTTGAACCCAAAATAGCCGTAGACTCCGGCGTACGGGCCGCGGATGGTCGGCTCAAGCTCGTCGATGATCTCCATCGCCCGTATCTTCGGTGCGCCCGAGACCGTGCCCGCGGGAAAGGCGGCTCGCAGCGCGTCAAATGCGGTTTTGTCCTCGAGAAGTTTTCCGCTCACCGTCGATACGATATGCATGACATGCGAATATCGCTCTACATACATGAGATCGTCGACTTTTACCGTCCCTGCCTGGCTGACCCTGCCGAGATCGTTCCGCCCGAGATCAACGAGCATAACATGTTCCGCCCGCTCCTTCTCATCCTGCAATAGCTCGAGTTCGAGGGATTGCTCCTCTTCTGCCGTTGCGCCGCGCGGCCTCGTACCTGCAATCGGCCTGGTGATAACGGTCCCGTCCTGCACCTGGATGAGCGGCTCGGGTGAAGCCCCGGCGATGGTGCAATCTTCGAGCTTAAGATAGATCATGTAGGGGGATGGATTGATGGTCCGCAAGACACGGTAAATATCGAACGGCTCGATCGTCAACGGTGTCGCGAAGCGCTGTGACAATACGACCTGAAAGATATCGCCCTCATGAATGTAGCTCTTGGCTTTTTCAACCATTTGGGTGAAGCGCTCTTCTGAAACATTCGATGAAAACTCGCGCGGCTTGAAGCGTGCCATCTCAACGAGCTGCATGTGCTCAAGCGGGCTTCTGAGCTTCTTAATCACAGTATCTATTTTTTTAATCGCGCTGCTGTAAAGCTCGTTTACATCGCCTCCGTTGACCCGCATGTTGGCGATGACTTTTATCTTGTGTTTAATGTGGTCGAACGCGATTACGGTATCGGTAAAAAGAAACGCCATCTCCGGAACCTTAAGATCGTCGACCGCGGTTTTTGGGATTCGCTCGAAATACCTGACGGCGTCATACCCGACGTACCCCACCGCACCGCCAAAGAACGGGGGAAGCCCCTCAAGCACCGCAGGATTGTAGGCTTTCATTTTGTCTTCTACGATTTTTAGCGGGTCCTTAACATCTTCGAGCTGCGCATTCTCTTCTCCCTCAATAGTCACGGTAGTGCCCCGTGCGGTGATGACTAAAAACGGGTCGTACCCGAGAAACGAGTACCTTCCGAGTTGCTCGCCCCCGGTAACGCTCTCGAGCAAAAAGGAGTTCACCTCATCCCCGAGTTTTATAAACGCCGATACAGGCGTATCCATGTCGGCGATGATCTCCCTGTAGACAGGGACTATGTTGTGCTGCTTTGCAAGCTTCTTAAATTCACTTCTCGACGGTGTATACATATGCGTTCCCTCCTGCTTATTGCTTCTTTCAAACGCTTTTCTTATCAACAAACCATGTGCCCTAATTACGGTTGTTAGCGATTGGCGACTACTATAGTTATTGCTTTTTCATGCTTTTAATCGCTAATCGCTAAAAATAAAAAACCCTCAATCCCATATGGGACGAGGGTTATAATCTCGTGGTGCCACCCAACTTCACAGTTGCTATCAGCTCTTTGCTCTAACGCCTTAAAAGAACCCTAGACTGCCGCCTTGTGTTCAAGGTACTCCAAGCTCTTTTAGCTCGTTTATACCTGCCTCGTTATAACGGTTGAGTATCCGGTGGCGCTACTTCGCATCTGTTGTTCGCGCCTACACCTCGGGGGCCCACTCGACTAGTTACCTGGTACCGGCTTTCACCATACCCGGCTCGCTTCTTACCGGTTACTCTAGCCTACTTTCCCCGTCTACGGCTTCTTCTTTGTAATTACCCAGACAATAGCACAGGCTTTTGGTGGGTGTCAATCCAACGTGAGCTATATGTAGATTACGCCGCCTGCTCCATCCGACCCGTTATGTACTCGGACACCATATCGCAAAACGCCTGCAAATCAGCATTCCCAATTGCCGAGAAAATATTCTGACTCACCGCGATCGGCTCAACCGACAGCACGGCGCCAGCGTTCTCAAGCTCATCTTTCAAGAACTCCGGGGCGGCTACGGTGAGCCCGTTTAAAAATCCCATCGAGGCGAGCATTGCGGCTCCCCCGTTTACTGAAACAATCGCAGCCTTCCTATCGAACGCCTCCTGCAGCAGTTGTTGTGCCGCGGGATCGTCCTTGATGGCTCCCGCGGTAATGCCATCAGCAATGACTATTACATCAGGACTGAACAACCCGGCCTGGTCAAACGACATATCACTATGTGTGTTAACAAGCCCGGCGTTATCTTTGACCTCATCATCTGCGTTAAAGCTGGCTACGCGCGTCGAAGCATTAAGATTCCCAAAGCATTCCCATAATGGCTTGAAAGTACCCGCCTCGAAACCGTCAACAGCTAAGAACACCACAGATTTATCCATCATATCGGCCATGTCGATCCCTCCAAATTCTTATGCCGTTTTTATCACTTATACCTTTTTTACCCTTACATGGGCGTTTTACCGCGCACGTAAGACATAAATTCGCTATTTCTGCAAAGGGAATGGTTCTCCTGCATGTAAATCCACCTCTTTGCGGAAACTAAGGTTGTAAAAGCCTAGTATCTTGCCTATAATTTAGTACTATAAAAGCTAGCAATAGCATGGTTGCTTAGACTCGTTGACTTCCGTTTTTTGACTGCCTAGCGCATGAACATTGTCTGGGCGGAAAGGTATCATTAACATACATTGAGAGAACCTTCTAAGAAAAAGGCATTTCTTTTTCTGTTGTTATACCGTTGGCTTACCCTAACCAATGTTGTAATCCTCAGCCTGACTGGGGCGAAGCGTATTGCGCTCTTGCCCTTCGTACTAGTTCTGGTATATGACCTTGCCCTCAGCGGGTTCTCGGGTCAGGTGTATGAAAAAGTCAGAAAAGTGCCCTTATTGCTCTCGATCGACCTGGTTTTTCATGTATTTATCCTTTTCATAAGCGGTGGATGGGCGAGCCCGTTTTTCCTCTGCGGCCTGAGCCCCTTACTTACTTCGGCGCTCCTGTTCAAGTTTAAGGGCGCGATCTATTCGGCAACAGCTTATAGCATGCTCTACCTGCTCGAACTAACGGTCAATGGATTCTCGATCGCGAGCTTCGTTCAAATGAAACAGCTCGATTCTTTTATCTCGGATTTCGTTTCATTCTTCCTGGTGGCGATCTTTTTTGCCTATCCCTCGCATCTTCTCGACCAGCTCGAGGAAAGTAAGCAAGCGGCGGAATTTGCCAAGCAAGACCTTGAGCAGGCATATAAAAGACTCGACCTCGCGTACCAGCTCGTTCCACTTTCGAAACGGGAAATGGATGTGCTGCGTCTTATATCGGAGGGCAAGAGCAATAAGGAAATCGCTGACGACCTATTCCTGTCGGAATCTACCAT
>NZ_JBTSLF010000136.1:0-7041 GCF_054640775.1 Candidatus Aquicultor sp.
GCACGCCTCAAACCTCGTATCAGAGCGTAACAATTTGAACTTACCAGCTGCACGGTGGACTGCGTGGCACTCACGGCAACGGTGTGTTGAGGTGAGGTAACCACCATGTGGACCCGAGGTAAAGCGAATCTTTGGCAAGCTCACGGGCATATCATAGCCGAAGGCTCCGGGAACCGTCAAAGAGAGGGTCACGGTATCACCACTGCTATCCCTTTGCACTACGTCGGCGCCAGAGTCGGTATAATCCTGAGCATCGTTGTAGTTATATCCATCGATACCCATTGTATACGGGCTATTCCAGGTGCCGTACGGGTGCGTGCTGGCTGCATCGCCGTCGCTATTGGTCCAGGGACTGTAAGCAGTGCTGCTGTCCACGCCATCCTCGCGGTAATTCCAATTCTTACCGTTTGCGCTGAAGGTAAGTGTGCTACCGTTACCATCACTCCAGGTGCCTGGCGTAGGACTAGTCTCAAGGATATACTGGTTGGCAGTAATATTACCCTTCGCGGTATAGCTGCTGGTCGTGTACGCTCCATTACCATCGGAACTATTGTTCTGAATGGCGAGAGCAACGCCGCTTCCTGCTGTTAGAACAAGGCCTGTAGTCATAAAAACTACAAAACTTTTTTTCATCTAATTCACCCCCTTTCTTAAGCAATTTATAATAAACCGCCCATAAAGGGGCATGGAAAATAGCATGAGTTGTTTTGACTTAAAGCTAGTCAAGATACGGATACTCCTTGGTTTGTCGTAACGTTCTACTAACAAATAAACCCAATAACAAAAGCGACCACTCGATTATCTGCGAAAAATCATTTGTTGCTTCGTATAAACTGTGAAAATAACTATGGCATCGCTTAATCGCTCAGCCGCCTTGCAACAAAAACCAAGGAAGATATGCGGAGTTTAGCCCACATCCTTCTTTATGTATGTCTATCTATGTTGATGGTCGAGTACATGCACCTATATATGCTAGCTTGCACAAACAAGCGCACTAAAGAAGGACATGCGTATGAAGCTAAACCTTTGGGCAGGTGTTTATCAATATGGAGCAGATTATACTAGTGCCATTGTAGGCTGTCAAGCGGTTATGCGGCCATTGATCGGAAAAAGGGGTTATGATATAAGGCCGGTGGTCGGATCGACCGGTCGGCCAATAGGCGCAAAGGCGGTTTACAGGCCGCGCTTTTCGCCGCTCTCAGACCGCGACACCACAAGCATGCCCGAGGCGACAAGAAGGTTGAGCCCCGCAGCGACAAAGGTGGTCCCCTTGACCCCGATTACGGGGATGAGCAAGAACCCCGCAAGAAGCGATCCCCCGATAGAGCCGACCGTGTTAATGGAATACACGTTGCCGACATCAAGCCCCAAGCCCTCAAGAGACGTCGCTTTGATCTTGGTAACCACCGGAAACGTTGCCCCCATAAAGGTGGTCGGGATAAGCATGATAAAGAATGAGAGCAAGAGCTGAAAGACGAAGAAGAGCGCAAAGCTTGGTTTTAGCGTGTTATACACAAAGAAGTAGAGCGTCGGCAGCACCTGGATCAGGGGAATCGTTAAAAGCCCGAAGACCCCGATCCCAAGCTCGAGCGATCCAAAAAGAGCGAGAAGGTTCTTGGCCCTGTCCGCCCACCTGCCCCCTAGAAACGAGCCGAGCGAGAGCCCGCTCATAAATGCGGTGAGCATCATAGAGACCGCATAGACGGTGGAGCCAAAGACCAAAGAAAGCTCCCGTGTCCAGATAACCTCATAGATCAAGGCCGCCATGCCGGAGAACGCAAAGGCATAGACCGCGATGCGTTTGCCCCAGGCGTCCCTTTCGGCGCTGCCGGCCTGGGCCCGGGCAGAGGGGGGCGTCGTTGCCCGCTTATTCGTTACAGTGGATTTTGCCACGTTGCTTTTTACACCTCTTTTACACTCATTGCTTTGCTGCACAGCCATGTGAAACTTTTCTTGCAGCTCTATTCTAGCAGCTTGTTTTACAGAGTGCCAGGTGTTGGCTTGTGCATGAAACTCAAGCTTAGAGAAGATAGAAACGATACATAAAGGAAGTTTGAACAGCCCTACTACATAGTTGATCGACCTTGAACCAGCAGAACGGCGGTTATCGTGAGCGGATATATGGATGCATACAGCGTAAAAAGTCTTCTCTACAGCGCGATCTTCGTGATGCTCGTAACCGTTATCATCCTATTTATCGCCTTAGTCGTTCATAAGATCCACGTGGAGGTAAGGGATGCTCATCTTATCAAGCTGAAAGAATACTATTCCAAAGAACTTCAGAAAAAACTTTCACGACGTAAATCTAATCTGGCGGTGCCTGCGCGGAAGATAGAGTTTGATGCCCTGACACAAGTTTTGATTCAGATGCTTACAGATGGTTCTATCTCAGCCGACCATGCGAAATGTCTTCGGGGTTACGCGCGCAAGCTTGGTGTTACGGCATTTTATCAGAGGATGGCGGAATCGCGCTCGTGGGTAAAGCGTTCCATCGCTATAGAGAGGTTAGGCCTTCTTGGGTTGTCCGAGATGAAACCCCTCTTTTACACTATCCTTAACGAAGAAAAAGACATCGGTGTTCTCTCTAAGGCTGTCTGGGCGTTGAGCTTTGTTGCCGATGAGAACGATTTGAACACCATTTATACCATGCTTAATAGGCCCTTTTTCATGTCGGCCAAGTTCAGCGAGTATATTTATTCGAATATTCTCACGTCGTTCGCCCAGCAGGGCGCGCAAGACCTATTTATCGATTACTTAAAGCGTATAAAAGACGACTCGAACTTCTCCGACGCACTCAAGCGTGCCATTATTGAAGCCTGTGGGGTACGAAAGGTTGTTTCCGCCAAGCAAACAATCCAGGATTATTTTGCTACCTTCAGTTCGGCACCTAATATGAAGATAACTTGTTTGCGCGCCCTCGGGGAGCTTGGTGGAGATGAAATACTTACAGTTTTTAAGCTGGGGCTCAACGATGAGGACTGGCGAGTGCGGGCCGTGGCGGCAAAAGGCGCTTCTTCCTGTCCGCAGAGCTTTATCATTAAGGATTTGCGAGACGCGTTGCATGATGAAAACTATCACGTAAGGATAAACGCAGCGCTCTCGATAGCCCAGTTTGGCGACAAGGGGTACAGGCTACTTAAGCGAGCGGCAAACAGCGACGATCGGTTCGTCCGCGATGTATCCAACTATGTGCTCAAGGAATCGAGTTACCGTGTTTGATATGCTGCTTGCTTTTATGTCCTGGTATCAGTTTATAATTCTTGCTTACTTTATCCTCATCAACGGGACATGCTCGTTTTTTACCCTGGTGTCGCTTAAGGACATCAGGCGCTACTCGTCGACTGTGACGGCTCAAAATATAAAAAACATTATCTCGGGCTCATTTTATCGGCCGCTTTCCATCGTGGTTCCCGCATATAACGAGCAGGAGACGATGGTGTCGAGCCTGAAATCGTTGCTCGGACTTCATTTCCCTGAGTTTGAGGTTATCGTTGTTAACGATGGTTCGACGGACGCTACCCTTGAGGAACTACAGGAGCACTTCAGGCTTGTTAAAATCGATAGGCCCATCGCGGTGAAGCTTGATCACCATCCGCTCCGCGGCATCTATATATCGCTAGACTACCCGCATCTTTTAGTGCTGGATAAGGAGAACGGCGGCAAAGCCGATGCCCTCAACGCGGGGATCAACGCATCAAGATTTCCGCTCTTTTGTTGTGTGGATGCGGACTCTCTTCTGGACAACGATGCCCTTTTAAAAGCCGTACGGCCCTTTATCGAGGACAGGGAAGTCATCGCAACCGGAGGTATCGTGCGGGTGGTAAACGGCTGCACGGTCGAAGATGGTACTGTTACCTCGGTAAGAGCACCGAAAAAAGCCATTGAATGCTTCCAGGCGGTCGAATATGCAAGAACCTTTTTGTCGGGACGCACGGCGTGGAATTCCTTTGATAGCCTGCTTATCATCTCAGGGGCGTTCAGCATTTTTCGCAAAGATCTGCTCATGGCGGTAAACGGCTATCGGCATACGGTCGGCGAAGATATGGATCTAGTCTTACGACTACACAAACACTGCCGGGACCATAAGATTCGCTACAAGATCATCTTTGTGCCCGATCCGGTATGCTGGACGCAAGTCCCGTCCGACTTTAACTCGCTTACAAAGCAGCGAAATCGCTGGCAACGGGGATTAATCGAGAGCCTGTGGTTTAACCGGAAAATGTTTTTAAACCCGAAGTACGGCACGGTCGGCTTGTTCGGTTATCCCTACTTCATCTTTGTAGAGGCCCTGGCGCCTATCGTCGAGTTTCTCGGTTATTTTTTCTTTATCGTGTTTTACCTGACCGGTTACCTAGATCTCGATTTTGCGTTGCTATTCTTCCTGCTCGCGATTCTGTGGGGGGCCTGGATAAACTTGGGCTCGATTCTTCTTGATAACCTCATCTATATGCGCTACCAACGACTTACCGATATCCTTAAGCTCTGTCTCTTTGGCCTCATCGAGTTTATCGGGCCGCGCCAGCTTATTCTTACCGAGCGTCTGCTCGCCACGTTCCAGTTTTGGAAAAAGGGTTGGGGTAAGCCGAAACGGCAGGCTCTCTCAAGTAAATCCGCAGAAGAGACTGAAGGCAGGCAACCGAGAGAGGTCGCTTAATCACTTCATCGATCTCACCCATGCCTCTCAAGCCTATCTCATCAATTGCTATAGCTGCGCTTTAGCGCTTATAATATTAAAGACAAGTAAGCTTATGGCCAAACCTCACCCGCGGCGCTACATTTTGAAGGAGGATCTAAATGAGCAAGGAGAACTACCTTCGTGTTCCGATCACAATGCCTGAAGAGATGTTTGCTTACCTCGAGTCGGTAAGTATAAAATCAAAAGTTTCAGGTGGCAGGAAACTTGCCAACACGGCTATTGTAAGAGCGAGTATAATGGCTATGATGGATTTAGACATCGACGTGAACGGCGTAAGAGATGAAGACGAACTCAAAGAAAGAATAATTAAAGCGCAAACTAATCACAAAAAAAAGTAGTATGTTATGTAAATAAGAGTATGATTATATGACATAAGCTTGTTTTAGGTTGCCCCACCTAACGCTTAGTGAATACACAAACGACAGTGTTGGAGTGAATCATGCGTAATTGTTGGGAAATCAAAGGGTGTCCTGCAAGTCACTACATCAGGTGCTCGGCTTACAACCAGAAGGTTGATTGTTGGCAACTGGCGGATGGGTGTGTCTGCGCTTCTTTTAACGGATGCGAAGAGTGCATGATCTATAAAGAGCACCTTAGCGAAAAAACTACAGAGAGCGATTAACGCCTAGAGCGCCGTTCCACGTATTCGAAACCCTATATGGAGGTTACTGGTTGCTGGCAATAGAGGTAGTAACGGATCTGGAACGCTTTAGAAACCTGAAAGATGATTGGAACACGCTCGCAGCCGCTGCGGGCTCATCCATATTTCAGACCTGGGAATGGTCATGGTACTGGTGGAAATCAAACAGCAGGGGAAAAAAGCTCTCGCTGCTGGTTGTGCGGGATGCCGGCACGATTGTCGGCATCGCCCCTATCTATTTATCGTCCACCCAATATGGCTTGCCGCTTAAGGTCGCGGCGTTTATCGGGACGAATGGAACCGATTATCTGGACCTCATAGCCGACAGCGACGTACCGGATGCCGCTGTCGCGCTTTATGATGCTCTTTTTGATGCATCGGAGTGGGATGCAATCGATCTTCATCAGCTTTCGAGCGACCGCAGCACCGCTCGCGAGGTGGTGGAGAAAGCTAAGGCCCGTGGGTGCTCCTGTACTGACGTTATTCAGGATCACAGCTTTAGTGTTGAGCTTCCAGGGAGCTGGGAGGAGTACCTTGCGACCTTAAGCAAGAAGTTCCGCTGGAACGTGCAGTATTATGCCAGGCGCCTGGCACGCGATCATGATATGCTCATCAGGCTGAGCGGCCCCGAGACCGTCAGGGAAGATATGGAGCTTTTCTTCAAGCTCCATCAGAAACGCTTTCTAGCCAAGAAAAAACCCGGGGCGTACCTTAATCCCAAGTTTAGAAAATTTCATATTGAGCTAGCCGCTGCTCTATGTGAGAGCGGATGGCTGCGCCTCTACGTTATGCAGATCGACGGCCTGCCGGTGGCAACCCTCTATGGGTTTGTGCTCGGCGATACGTTCTATTATTACCTCGGGGGATTCGAGCCGGAATGGGCGGCGATGAGCGTTTCGACGGTATTGATCGGCCGGGCGATAGAGGACTCGATTGCTGCTGGAATCAGGAAATTCGATTTCTTGCGGGGGCAGGAGCCCTATAAGCAAAAATGGTTAGCGCAGGAATCATCCAACCATAGGGTGATCATAAGCCGGACGGGTAAACGGGCGGGGCTCATGCAGAAGCTTCTCACTGTTGAGAACGATTTGACCAGACGGGTCAAGGATAAAATGGAGTAGAGGCCGAGACGTGCCCGGCCTCTCTTTTTAGTTCCAAACCACAATATCCCTGCCGGCTTTTTTAGCTTCGAAGAGCGCCTCATCGGCAAGGCTCACCAACTCGTCCATTGTTCCGGCATCCTTGGGATAGGTCGATACGCCTATGCTTACCGTAACCCCTGTTTTCAACTCATCGTGAACCTGTGCTGTGTGCCTGGTCTCGAGCTTTATAGCCCGCCTCAGGCGCTCGGCAACCTTACGGGCTTGCTTCTTTGATGTCTCGGGTAGTATGATGGCAAACTCGTCCAACCCGTGCCGTGCCGGTATATCGACCGTACGGATGGTATGTTCCACGATCCGCGATACCTCCGCAAGCAAGACATCGCCGGCCAGGTTACCAAATTCATTCGTATACCGTTGAAACCCGTCGATATCGATCATGATGAGCGAAAACGAGTGGCGATATCTGCGCGAGCGCTTCAGCTCATCACTGAGCGTTTCCTTAAACGCCTCGTAATTGAGAAAATCCGTGAGCTTGTCGCGGCGCGCAAGGTGCTTCAGTTCCATCGCATAGATGTTTACATAGCTGTCGATGATCGTTGAGG
>NZ_JBTSLF010000137.1:0-7036 GCF_054640775.1 Candidatus Aquicultor sp.
AGAAAGTTAGAGTGTGGGGAGAACATGTCAAGCGAAGAAAGCAAACGATTAATGGTATTCAGCGGTCGGTCCAATCCGGCCCTGGGAGAGGAAATCGTAGAGCACCTGGGGATCCACCTCGGTAAAGTCGAACTGGCTACCTTCAGTAACGGCGAGATTTACGTGCGCTACAAGGAGAGCATCAGGGGCGCCAATGTGTTTGTAGTGCAAACGCTGGCAGACAATATCAACAATAACCTGGTCGAGTTATTGATTATGGTCGATGCCTTAAAGCGCGCTTCCGCGCACAAGGTGTTCGCGGTCATCCCGCACTATGGGTATGCGCGCCAGGACAAAAAAGCCGCGGCGAGAGAGCCCATCACCGCTAAATTAGTTGCCGACCTCTTGACGACTGCGGGTATTGACCGTATGGTAACGGTCGACCTGCATGCAGGCCAGATCCAGGGGTTCTTCAACGTTCCAGTTGACCATCTGATGGGACTTCCGATTCTGTCGGGGTATTTTAAGGAAAAGAACTTACAGGATCTCGTGGTGGTTTCACCCGATGTCGGAAGGGTCAAGATGGCCAAGAGGTACGCCGATAAACTCGGGGCGTCTCTTGCGATATTGCACAAGACACGCCCGGCCCATAACGTTGCCGAGATCACGCATATTATTGGAGACGTAAAAGGGCATCCGTGTTTGATGATAGATGACATGGTCGACACCGCAGGAACCCTGGTAAGCGGGGCGAAAGCGATCATGGACCACGGTGCTACCGAGATCTATGCCGGCGCAACGCACGCGGTTCTCTCCGGCCCGGCGATCGAGCGAATTGAAAAATCACCGATCAAAGAGCTGGTAACCACGAACACGATACCGATTGCTGAGAGCAAGATGATCTCCAAGATCAAGGTTCTCTCGATAGCCGGTCTCTTGTCCCAGGCGATTAGAAACGTTTATGAGGACAGGTCGGTTAGCGAGCTGTTTGACGGCCAGAACCAGCTATAGGAATGTCGAATTACGAATTACGAATGTCGAATTAATGGTAGCTTGTATGATTGTAGGGCGAATGACTTGGAAATATAATTTAGCTTGGCACTATAAGGAGTGTGGATATGGATATAATCGAACTTAAAGCAGATAAGCGTGAAGTGGTAGGAAAAGAATCAAGCAAGAAACTGAGAAGACAAGGTCAGATACCCGCCGTCCTGTACAGTGATGGGGACTCGACGCCGATTATCATAAATGCGCGCGAGTTCTCAGCGCTCGTTCATTCGGGCGCGGGGACGCATGTTATCTTCAAGCTGAAACTGCCAGGCGCAAAACGGCATCCAAACGCCGTGATTAAGGAAGTACAGCGAAATCCGATACGCAGCGAGTACTTTCACATTGATTTTCAAAAGATAGCCCTCGACGAAAAAATCGCCTCGTTGGTTCCGATAGCGATTGTCGGGGACGCGCCCGGTATTAAAGAGGGCGGTGTTCTTGAGCGCCACACAGAAACTATCGAAATCGAAGGTATGCCGGAAGCAATGCCGGATCATATCGAGGTAGATGTCAGCGAGCTGCAGCTTGGGGACAGCGTTCATGCAAAGGACTTGGCTCTCGCCGATGAGCTCGAGATGCTCACCGATCCCGAGGCGGTTGTTGTGGCGATTGCTGTACCGCGTGCGGTAGTGGCTGCTACCGAAGCGGTTGAGGGAATCGCACCTGAACTGGTCGAGGGAAGTGCCGGAGCCGCGGCGCGCGAAGCAGAAGAAAAGTAACAGTGAGTCTACGGGCGCGGGGTATTGCCTTGCGCCCTTTTTCTTTATACGGATATTTATAGGGGTCGTTATCAGATTAATGTATATCATAGTTGGTTTAGGCAATCCGGGAACCGAATACGAAGCGACGCGGCACAACGTCGGCTTTATGGTCATCGACAGGCTAAGCAAGGAATACGGCATACGCCTTGACAGGAAAAGTCGCCTGGCCCGATGGGGCGAGGGCACACTCGCCGGTGAAAACGTGGTGCTGCTCAAGCCGCTTACCTTTATGAATAACAGCGGCCTTGCCGTGCGCGAGATACTAAAAGGCAAGGACGTCGAACTCGACCACCTGATCGTAGTCTACGACGACCTCGACCTCGAGCCGGGACGCATCAGGATTCGCCCCGACGGCGGGAGCGGCGGGCATAAGGGCATACAATCACTAGTCGGGCAACTCGGAAGCGGGGATTTCCTGCGGGTGCGCATCGGTATCGGCAGGCCCTCGGGTAGGCAAGACGCCAGCGACTACGTGCTGAAGCCCTTCGCCAAACGCGAGCGCGAAGAGATCGAATTCGCCATCATCAAGGCGACGGACGCCATAACCTCCATCATCCAACACGGCGTCGAACGCGCCATGAACGAATTCAACCGCAAGGAAGAAGCAGAAGCTTAGCCGCGTTCGAATCCCCTCCTCTCGACACAGTAATTCGACGAGTAGCTTGACATAAGGTAGTTAAGAACATAATATTAGTAATTACTAATATACTTAAATACATGAGGTGTTCGTCGTGAAAGAGGCAGCTGAGCTTTTTAAAGTTCTCTCTGTGGATAAAAGAATAGAAATCATTGAACTACTTAAAGAAAACCCTCTTAGCGTTAATGCATTAGCTGAGGCTTTGGGTGTAACTCAATCGGCCGTATCGCAGCATCTTCGAATACTTAAAGCCGCCGGTCTTGTAAGTGATGAAAGGCAAGGATATTGGATCTATTACTCGTTGAACAAAGACGCTTTAGAGATATGTCGCCAGAGGCTTAATCGAATTTGCACTTGCGGATGCTTAAATCATAAGACTAGTATTAAGGAAGAAGATGGTTGCGGTTGTTAAAGCCCGACCACCTTTTTTTGCTTTATATTTAAGTATATACGCAAAAACTAATAAGGAGGTGATAAAGATGGACAAGGATAAGAAGGATATTAAAGAACAACCTAAAGTTAGCCTACAGACCAAGGAAGAAGCGAAGCCAACCTGCGGCTGCGGGTGTATGTCTGTTTCGAGCCATGGGCATGCGCCTCCTGCAAAGAAAGAGTAAAAAACATGGCCTGGTCTAGTCACTCACGGTCTAGACCAGGCCAAACAAACTGTCTTAATTATTCATAAACTTTAGCTGAATAAGTTAGGAGGACAAAGTGAAAACCATAACACTAGCGACACTGAACTGGCTCCATCTAATAGCAACCGTTACCTGGATTGGAGGAATAACATTCGTGCTTTTTATCGCCATGCCGTCTGCCAAAGAGGTGCTTGGATCGGAAGCCTCAAAGATGATGGGAATTATCTCAAGACGATTTACTATGTATGCCAATTATAGCATCCTACTTTTAATTATTACGGGAGTTGCGATCGTAACTTTAGATGGAGGGTTTCCTGGTGTTGGCGGCTCTAATTCAGCCCTAGCAGGCACCTTTATACTCAAGCATATGGCGGTACTCTCCATGGTCGCTATTCACTTTTATAGAGGACTGGTGCTGGCTCCGAAAATAAGCAAAGCACAACCAGATCATCTGCCAGGATTACAGAAGCTATCGCTGAATTTGGTGAAAGTGAATTGTGCCTTAGGGTTGGGCGTGCTGCTGCTTAGCGCAGTTATAGCAGTTATTTAATCCATGGTTCTATCTGTGGATCCATTGTAGGTTAGTCTCTCCTTTTAATGCAGGTGATAACGATGTCGTCAAAAGGTAGCTCATTATTGTCTAAAATGGTCTTTTGATAGACGATAGTGACGATATCTTGGGGGTTAGAATTGGAGTTTGCGTAAAGAGCAGCTTCTAGCCGCTCGTACGGCTTATCTCTGAAGTTCTCGCTATCGGTCACGCCATCGGTAAATGTGAGGAAAACATCACCTGTTAAGAAGGGCTCAATTTTTGTTTCGATACCTAAATCAGGCACGATTCCTATTGGTAGCGTCATTCTGCTCTCAAGGCGCTTTATGTCGTCGACTTGCCTTGAGTAAAGCAGAGGAGTTTCATGACCTGCGTTCACGAAGCTTATACCATTATCGTCAATAAGGCAGCAAAATAGGGTGATAAACATGTTTTCAGATAATGCTGAGTAAATGTGAGCGTTAACTCTTGCAACAAGCTCGGTTAAGTCGCTGGTGTGCTCGAGTGCTTCCGTTATATTTTGGTGGAGCATAGCAGAGAACAGGGCCGCTGAAATACTTTTTCCCGAGATGTCTGCTATGCAAAAGAAAAGCTTGTCGCCAACGGTGGCAACGTGGTAATAATCCCCACCAAGTTCTCTTGCAAAGGCAACTTTGCTTGCTATGGTGAGATTTTTATACGAAGGCGGAAACGGTGTAAAAACAGATTTGTGGACATCTTTGGCGATCCCAAGATCGTAGCTTCTTTTCTCTTCAAGCTCTCTGATTATTCTGAGCTGAACAATTAACCTACCAATAAGTAACGCCACCAGGGTAAATACTAAGAAGTGTAAAGCTACATCGAGGCCTAAAGCAAGCCCAGGTTCTATGCCTAGTTGAGTATGAAAGATTAATTCTGCGACCGAAGCCAAAAGCGTTCCCACAGCTATTAGTGTTTTAACCCCTCTAGACATTACGCTTGCCTCTCACCAAACAATTTAACGTACCACGTATTATCTTCCTGCAGAAATCTATAAACAAGGACAATCAATCGTTGCCACTTCTACATTTACTATTATTTGTATTGCTTAATTTGAGCCCGCCCAACCAAAGAGGTTGCCGAAATATGGTTGAAATTGCTAAAGACCGAAGCCGCTTTGAATGAAGATGCCTTTTTAGGGAACAATTTCATTAAGTTACCAGTATTAGAAGCTGTCTTGTCTGTTTATACATGGAATTAATGATGCGGGAAGGTGGGCACATGGGACTTATCGATCGATTTATGAGGATATTTCGGATGAGGGCAGAGGATACGCTCGAAAAGATGGAAGACCCACGAAAAACTCTCGACTACAGCCTCGTTGAGATGAACGAGAACTTACGAAAAATCGAACGGAGCCTGCTCGACATATCAACGGCCAAACAAAAGCTTGTTATGCAACGGGATGATCTTGCGGGAAATATTGGGCGCTACAATGGCCAGGCAAGACAAGCTTTAGAGTTCAAACGAGACGACTTAGCGCAGGTTGCTATCGGCAGAAAGCAGGAGCTAGAGCAACGTCTGGGAGAAGTTGAACAAAACATGCAAAGGGTTGAGCAGCAGATGTCCTCACTTGAATCAGGCAGGGATTCTCTAAAAGCAAAAATTGAGTCGTTTAAGGGCAGAAAAGAAGAGCTTAAGGCGATGTATGGTGCCGCAGAAGCGCAAGTGAGGATTAAAGAAACGCTTACCGGCATATCTGAAGAATTAACCGATGTCGGCCAGTCGATCACAAGAGCTGAAGATCGTATTAAAGATATGCAGGCGCGTGCCGGGGCAATCGATGAACTGATTGCAAGGGGCGCAATTGAGGATGTTTTAGGCGAGAGCAAAGATGAGGTTCAGCGTGAGCTTGAGAGGCTTGGTCGCTCAAAGGCGGTTGAAGAGGAGCTAACTAGACTTAAAAAAGAAGTCGGCCCGGCGGCTTAATGATTCACTTTTATTTAAATACCACGTGAAAGGGGTTATTAGCTTGATTATCCGAATAACAAATGACGGTCAGTATCGTGTAAAAGCCGACGAAGAGCAGGTTCTTCGTGAGATAGACGAAGTTGATAATCAAATCGTTCAGTTATTTGAGAAGACAGAAAAAGAATTTCATGCCCTCATGAATAAGATGGTTGAGATAGCGAGGAAGAATTCAGAAAGACTGCCAGAAGAGAGCATTGAACCATCCCAATATGTGCTGCCGCCACAGGATTTAAGTTTGTGTGAGGGGTATGAGATCTTTAAAGGCGTAGGGATAATAGCGGCGTAATATATGGAGGCGCTTTTTAAAAATGATGGGTCATCATGGAATGGGTTTTCTCTTCAGGCTTGTAGATGAGGTTCTCGAGCAGAACCGCGCGAATCGCGAGCAAAAGCCCAGGGAGCTAAGTGAAAAAGAACAGCTTGTAGAAGAACTAAATATTATGTATGCAAGCGGCGACATAGATGAGGAAACCTTTGATCGCATGAGGATTGATATAAGGGTTGGCAAGGTCACCTGGCAAGATCTGCAGCAGCTTAAAAAAGAAGCGGCTGAAAGAAAGTTTGCAGAGATTCCCGAAGAACGGGATTTAAAGAGGGCAAGATCGGATATCGAGAAACAAAGAGGCGCCCTTCTACGGGCAAAGGAAGACTCATCTGCACTTGTCGCTGACCTTAACAATCGTCTTGTGGGATTGAGGGCAGAGGCTAATGAGCTAGAGAGCAAGGCTCGTGAGGCTCTTAAGACCGATGAAGCCGCTGCCAGGACGTATTTAGAGCAAAAGCAAGATGTTGAGGATAGAATCGGTAAAATAGAACAACAATTAAATGCCTTACGCCGTGACTTGGAGCGAGTCGAAGAACTAGATACGGTACTTGATGAGAAAGAGGAAGAGCTTAAGATACTTGAAGCCAGAGGTCGACTTGCTGCTCTAAGAACCCGCATTCAAAAACCTAAAGAAGCTGGATAATCATTTTAACAAGGAGAGGATTTTATATGGCAGGGGAAAAAGTTCGCGTAGGTATAAACGGCTATGGTGTTATAGGAAAACGGGTTGCCGATGCGGTGGCTAAGCAAGATGATATGGAGCTTGTGGGGGTCTCAGATATCATCCAGGACTACCGCATCCGGGTCGCTGCAGAGAGGGGATACCCCATTTATGCGTCTGTTGCTGAGAAGCGGTCCATGATGGAGGAGGCCGGCATCCCGATCGAGGGAACGCTCGGTGAGCTGCTGGGTAAGGTGGATGTCGTTGTAGACTGCACGCCGAAGGGTATCGGTGCCAAGAACAAGCCAATCTACGAGAGCGCTGGAGTTAAGGCTATCTTTCAGGGAGGCGAGGAGCACGAGTTAACCGGTCTTTCCTTTACCGCTCAGGTCAATTACGCCGATGCGCTTAACAAGCAGTATGCCCGTGTGGTATCGTGCAACACC
>NZ_JBTSLF010000138.1:0-6988 GCF_054640775.1 Candidatus Aquicultor sp.
AGATGAGGTTCTCGGCGCGGTCGATGACGGCTTCGACGTCGCTCGGCCCCTCGTAGCCGAGCGCCGCTATCTCGGTGGACACTCTAATAAGCGCGCGCAACGTCGAGTCTTTCTCGACGATTTTCGCGTAAAAAGCGGCATTGGCCGCGCTTGGCACGGCGCTGACCAGGGTGTGGATGTAAGGTTTGCCGCCGCATATCTCCAAGTCGCCATTGCTTGAAAGAGCTGCGGAGAGCGTGATGGCGTCCGCCGGCTCGCCTTTTGCATATAAATCGAGGATTGCCGCGTAGATGCGGCGGTGGGCCTCGGTGTAAAAGGCGTCCGGGGTTAACTTCTCGAGCATCTCGGGGATGGCATCCCGCGAGATAAGCATAGCGCCAAGGACGGACTGCTCCGCTTCGATATTATGCGGCGGAACCTTATCGAAACTTGCGAATTGCTGCGACCTATCTGTCGCTTTCATTACTCCTCTTTGCTTCCAACAACCTTAACGATAACCGTGGCGTCAACTCCAGGGAAGAGTTTAACGGTAACCGGATGATCTCCTACTTCCTTGATGGGCTGGCTAAGCTCGATCTTTTTCTTGTCGACCTCGGTCTTAAGCTGTTTCTCGATGGCGGCGGCGATCTCTTTGGTCGTTACCGAGCCGTAGAGCTTGCCCTCCTCGCCAGCTTTGGCCTCGACTTTCACTTCCTTGTCATTTAAACCGGCGGCAAGTGACTCGGCTTCTGAACGGTCCTTGGCCTCTTTCTTGACAAGGGTCGCCCGTTTCAGGTCCCACTCCTTGAGCGCGCCCTTCGTAGCGACAACGGCTATGTTCTTGGGGACGAGATAGTTCCTGCCGTAGCCGTCGGCCACGTCAATGACGTCTCCTGTTTTTCCTAATCCGCTTACGGATTCCTTAAGGATTACCTTCATCATGCTCCTCCGAATTGAAATAATCTTGAGTTTATTATCTTACCACACCTCCCCCTGCTCGTCGATGAAGCCGGAACGGCGGAATGAACGAGGGGGCGTTTGGTAAAAGCGTAAAAGGGCGGAGTTTATCCCCGCCCTAAAAAGGCTAATTACACAGAATCTGTACCCGGTCTTCCGGTTTTATCTCTGTGTATATGGAATTAGAGCCATCTCGCGTGCGCGCTTTATCGCAATCGATAGATCGCGCTGATGCTGCGCACAGGTGCCGGTAACACGGCGCGGTCTAATTTTACCGCGGTCGCTCATAAACCGGCGCAACATATTGGCGTCTTTGTAATCGATGTAGTCGACTTTATCCTTACAGAACGCACAGTACTTGCGCCTGGGTTTGCGGATATAATCTGCCATGCTTATCCTCTCCTATTTAAAATGGTACGTCGTCGATGTCGTCTCCAAGAGCCTTGAGATCGGCGTCGGCAACCTCCGCCAAAGTATCTTCACTACGAGCCCCAGCCCCGACTTTATCGAGGAACTGGATTCTCTGAGCGACGATTTCAACCGTTGAGCGTTTCTGGCCATCAGGCGTCTCCCATGAGCGGCTGCGGAGCCTTCCCTCAACGAGAACCGGTTTGCCCTTTCGTAAATACTCGTTTGCGATTTCAGCTTGCCTACCCCATGCAACCACGTTAAAGAAGCTTGCTTCCTCTACCCAATTGCCATCGTTTCCCTGGTAGCGATGATTAACCGCCACCCTGATATTGGCGACTGCAGCGCCATTCGGAGTAAATCTCAGTTCTGGATCCATTGTTAGGTTCCCGATAATAAACACCCTGTTTAAACTGGCCATGTATCTCTCCTATTTTTCAAGACGGACGATCATATGGCGAATAACGTCATCAGCGATTTTCAGGATACGATCGAACTCTTTAACGGTTACATCTTCACCCTGGAAGGTCATTATAACGTAGTACCCGTCGGTATTCTGACCGATTTGATAAGCTAGACGGCGTCTGCCCCACTTGTTGACATTCTCGACTTTCCCGCTATTCTTGGCGAGCACATCGGAAAACCTTGCGATATCGTTATCAATCGCCTCTGTTTCCAAAGTGGGTTCGAGAATGATCATGCATTCGTAGTTCCTCACTTTTCACCTCCCCCGGACTATTCGGCTTCAGTTAGGCTGAAGCAGGAGTATATAACCCGATAATTATAGCAGCTCCTCGCGATATCAACAAGTTGCGCTTGCTACACCGGTTAAACTTGCCCCAATGGCCTTTGCGCTTCTGGCGCACTGGTAGCTGATCATTGCAATAAGGAGTATTGCCAATGCAGAAGTAATCTCGGGTAAGAATTGCCATTTAAACACTCTTTGCGCCATTGTAGGATTTTGCTTAGTCGCTCTTTTGTCCGCTAGAACCTCTCGTTTGGTATGGTCTACTAATTGCTTTACGCTATCTGCTTGCTTAAAGGGGTTCGTAGCGGGCTGGCCTGCATACGCAACCATGCTATTGATCTTGGTCTGTGCTCGATTATTGCTCGTGGATGAACTAGGTTCAATACGCTCGCCACCAGCAACATATAGTTCTCGCGTTTTCTCTGGCGAAACCATTTTTACAGCAGCCGGAGCATGATTAACCGCCGGAACAAGGTCGGGTTTAACCTCTGGCGCTACCCATGACAAGTTTGGCAACCCGACCTTTGCGGCGGCATCTTGAGAAATCTTATTAGTTACGGATATAGAATTCTGGGGGGAGCGGTTTACTTGTATATCGAAGCTCTCGGCTTTCTGCTCTGGATGCATCTGGCTCTGGATTGCAGCATCAGCGAGAGCCGCTTCTCCAGCTTTGACGTTGGACATGCTTAGCGATGGTAACGCCTCGGGTTTAGCATTCTCAATGGGCTTCTCAGTAACATCGACTGGAGACATGGCGACCTGTTGCTGGGTTTGCTGCGTTGCAGCGGGGTAAGCCTCTTCATCAACGATACTATGTTGCTGGCTTTCGGGTAGCTTCTCTATTGTAGAACCGGACGATATATCGACGGCAATAGCTGGCTCATGTTTATCCTCTGTTGCACCTGAAACATCCGACAGATAATTGCACGGATCTAGGTACTTCTTATTATCCCGAGTTGTCGTCTCGAAGAGACCTAGATGCAGATGCTGCACGCTGCTTGATTTATCGATCTCGGAAGATAGCTTGCCTATAGTATCGCCAGCCTTCACGATTTGACCCTTGGATACCGAAGCTGTTACGGGTAAGTATGTGGTCGTGATGCCGCCGGGATGATCGATGGAGATACACGGCTCGCCTCTTGGGGTTTTTCCGATCCAGTAAACGACGCCTTCTTGGGCGGCTATGATGGAGTCGCCGGTAGCTCCAGCTATATCGATGCCCCTGTGCTCATCTAGGTCGAACGGCTTAATAACTTCTCCGCCAATGGGCCAGGTGAATTTATCTGCGGCCCCAGCAGTAGCGATAAGTGAAACAAAGCATAATAAGACGACGATAGGTACTGCAATTGTTCTGCGAATCATAATGGTGCCCCTCCATTATATATGCTGCTATGCTTTTGTGCTGTTATGTTTATATGTTAGCGGAAGCATGGCGTGCCGTCAAGTGGTTTGCGCTAATTATTTCTATCAATTTTCACCGAGCGATTAAATGTCCTTGCATTACCAGCCCGATCTATGGCTTGAACACGTAATATGTAAGAGCCATCAGCGATCTTAGAGCCGTTATTATCCACGCCATCCCAAATTAGGTTTTTCTGCTGTTCGAACTCTTCTTGAAAGACGATCGTGTTTAGATCAGCTTTACCGCCGATATCTGGAAAAACGGTTAGCCGGTACTTGACAGGTTCATTCGGTATAATCGAGATCACAATCGCTGGTTTCTTACTGTTGATGACGTAACTTTTTATCTTATAGCAGACCTTCGGTGACACGGTATCTACCGTGAAGGACCAGGCAAGCTGATTGGTGTTCCCTGCTCTATCGATTATGCTAACTAATGCCCGGTGAACGCCTTCTTTCAATTTAGATTTCGGCTTGTAGGAAATTAGGTCATTTAAGAGGTAAGGTTTAATAGGAACGTCATCTAGGTTAAATAAGATACCTATCGGATCTATTCCGGCACCGTCGGCACCGTCGGCACCATCGTGAGCGCTGAGCCTTAGCTCGGGAGACGCAGTATTAAGAAAAGACCCGTCAGCAGGAGATACGAGGGTTAACTCTGGTGGAAATAGGTCTGCCAGCAGATCCGGATTAGATTCGCCGTCAACGAGGAGCCTATCCCAAAAAACTGCAGCGTCCGCGCTACCTCCGGTCTGCTGAGCTGAACCTTCAATAATACCTTTTATGGTATTCTTAAGGCCTTCTTCATCCTTTACTACCACATTGACTTGATAAGCCCCTCCAGAAGTTTCTGTCTCGTCAACAGCAATATCGCCATGTTCGCAAGAGCTGCCGACGATCGACTGCCAAAGGATCGCATCTTTCTCTTCGATGGAAGGAACGCTTGTTTCCGCACTGCGATAAACTAGTGGTTGTGCACTTAAGTTGGAGCTAGATTTAACCTGGCCTAGTTGACTGAATGAGACGCTGCTGGGAATATCCATTAACTTGTTTTTATAGAACGATACCACCTGTTCGCTAAAATCAGGCACACACCCTCTTGGCTTGGGGTTATGTATCCAGGAGTTAACGGACATCTCCGACAGAGCCAGGTTGCTCTCGATCCCCCGCTGCTCCATTGAATCTATAAACTGTGACCGCTTAGTGGGGTTCCACACTTCCGGCCCACTCGCGTAAGCAAACTGGATAACAACCAGCTTTGCCACCCAGCTTTTTATCCGTTCGCGTATGTATGATCGTGGGAGGGTTGTCTCAAGGGCTTGCTTTTTGAGTTTGTCGGGATAAATTGGCTCTTTATTTCTAATGCAACTCTCATAGATACTAATCAGTCTGTAATTATACAAAGCCTTATAAATCTGTTTATCGTTGAAAGCAGTAGCCGCGTTACTTGAGGGAGGAATTGGGCCACCGGTCAAAAACGAATACAGATCGCAAAGACACTCTCCTGCAAAATGCTTGATTGAACCAGATGAGCCATCTGGACAAATCGGAAACAGGTTATCATTATGCGCAACCCAATCGGCAGCAATATGCCCTCCCCATCCTAAAGCCCGCGCTCTTTCTGTATCCGGCGCTACACCATTTTTCTCCGATGTCTTAAGCATAAGGTAGGCGAAGTTTGGCGCATTCATATATGGACGAGACATTTTAGTAAACTTAGGATCAGGTGAGTGGAGGTAATCAGGCCAACTTTGCTCTTGGCCATTTTCATCTAAGATTTTCGGATCTTTACCAATCCACTGCACACTCATATCCGGGCCTGTACCATTAATCCCAAAAGTAATTATTGGTTCAATACCAACATCCCGATTTATATTGTAGTGGCTAATAGCACTCCAAGCCCATGCATAATCAATAGAGAATAATGATAAAGCAAGCACAGCTATGGCGAATAAAAGTTTTCTCATATTCATCACTCCCTATCGAATCCCGAGTCTGAAATAGGTACCTTTGCCCAACCAACACTGTTATAATACTTAACTATACTTCCCCTGCTCACAGGTGGTTGTTCCCAACCCAGATAAGTCTCATAACGTTCCTCGGGGACATAATCTAGTGGTAATAGTGATGGCGATAATATAGATATTTTATATTCGAGTGCTAGCCCAAGCTCTTTGGCGTTCTTGAACCCAGCGAAGATATAGCTGAATCTATCGGATAATTGCTTCTGCGTGCATATGCTTGGGTTAAGATAAAAATCCTTATATGCTGAAACTTTTTTAAGAGAACCTTCCTGAGAATAGCCACCATTAAGGCCGACACCCTGTTTAAGTTCTGGGACTTTCACTTTTAGCATAGGTCCATACTTCGTATCGGCTATCGACAGGGCAAGATTTGGCGTATCGTCCAGGTGATAATTCTTGTAGTGTCTTTCGAGGCTCCGATAAATCTCCATCATCGGTTTGCCGTTTTTTGTTGGGAAGGGGAGGTAGACGGTGACATTTTTTAATACCTCTCCCTTCTTGGGTGAGATGGCAAAACTGTACCCGAAACTAACGTGTTGCTTCTTTCCACATCCGGTCATAAATAGCAATAAGCTGAGCAGCAATAATATCGCAGCTATCCTGAAAAATCGTTTACACAAAGTATATCCCCTCCATGAACGTTTTATCTTGTTAGTGCTTTGTAATTATACAAATTAACGGTTATTATAGCTTTGAACTCAATGCTACCGATAATCCGCTCTTAAGTCTGCGCTTCAACCTGAACAGTTGCGCTTCCCGTATAGGACTTGCCAGCCGCACTTTTAACCGTAATGAGCAGCTTGTAATCGCCATCGGGGGCTACGAGGATGCATTTATCGTCAAACTCGTCTTTAAGTACAGGATCCGCCATCTCCGGGAAGTAGATTAAGCCATGCCAGGCAAGGCTGTGTGCGCCCTTGCCTAACGTTTGGTTCTCAGCAAGATGGTAGACCGTAGTTCCCTGGCTATTTACAACATCGGCGGTTACCGTTCCTGTAGCATCGAGATTGAAGGTTAAAGTAACGCTGCCCGTTTCGTTGTCATATGCGTTGATTTTGTTCTTATCGACTGAAACGCCTAAGAGTGGGGAACGTTCGGGTGGCGATAAACAGAACAACATATACGTGCTCATATTCAATACGACCGATCCTTCTGCAATCGATGGAGACGGGTCGATCGCATACCAGTCATTATGGCACTCCCCCGCAAAGTATTGGTAAACAAGCTCGCCTGTATCGGCCTTGAGCACATAGATGCGACCGTTCGATGAATCCAAGGTCGTATCCGTACGGGTTGAGCCGACAAATACATAGCCGTTTGCGATAGCAACCGATACGATAGGATACTGGTTCTTGCCGTCAAAAGTCCATTTGACCCCGCCTGTATCTGCATCTACAGCGGTCACTGCGCCAAGGTAAACCGTGTTTCCAGCTAATACGGGGGTTTTCGATGAACCGCTTGAAATACCTAA
>NZ_JBTSLF010000139.1:0-6805 GCF_054640775.1 Candidatus Aquicultor sp.
GTACTTTATCCTCCCGCTTAGCACCCCGCATTACTGCGACGCACCGGGATTAGCTATCCGGCCCCTTGGTGGTTACCGGAACGGGACTTTCACCCGCAAGTGCGGCCCAGCTAAGCTGGGCGCGCCACAAAGAAAAGGGCGGGGATTTGCTCCGCCCTACTTTTTTATCATGTACTTATCTATATTTTCTCTTTACCCTAGACCCTGGTCCCCGGACCCTTGACCCTTGACCCTGAATTATGCTACCGATGGCAGCTCGTAATATCTGTTCTCTCTCTCGAGGATCTTGATGTAGGCTTTTACGTAGCAATCAACCATTTTGTTGGTGCTAAAATGCTTTTCCACATGGCGCCTGCAATCAATAGGCTCGATGGTATCTACTTTCGATACGGCCTCGACCATCTCATCGGTTGTATTACAGATGAAACCGGTTTTGCCGTGGTCGATGATCTCAGGAACCGAACCGTTTTTCATCGCGAGAACCGGTGTTCCGCATGCCAAAGCCTCTGTCATGACCAGCCCAAACGGCTCAGGCCACTGTATCGGGAAAAGGAAGCAGCTCGCTTTCTTAAACATCTCTATCTTGGTCTCGGTGTCTACCTCGCCCATAAGCTCGATATTCGGAGCGAGCAGCGGCTTTACTTTTGCCTCGTAATACGCCTTCTCGTGCGGCTCGGTCATCTTGGACACCATAATAAGCTTCTTACCGGTCTTCCTCGCGACTTCGACGGCCACGTGAGCGCCCTTCTCGGGATTCATCCTGCCAAGGAAGAACATGTAATCTTCCTTCTTATCGTTATACTCATACTTGTCAAGGTCCATGCCGTTATAAATCGTTCCCACAAAGTTGAGGGCACCGAATTTCTCCCTCTGGAAGTCGCTGATGCCGTTGTAATAGATACTGTCTTTCATCTTCCCGTAGAAATCCTTGGCCTCGTCTGTCGCCGGACCATGTAATGTATGAAGAACCGGCGTCTTTGTAAACGAGCCTATTACGGGACCGATCAACCCACTGTGGTCGTGGATTATATCGAACTCGCCGGCCATCTGATAGGCCTGCATGACATGGATAAGGTCAGGATACGTCTGGCCGATTCTCTCGCTCGGCGCAACCTTATACGGGCTTATGAGCTTGGCCTTTGTGATCGAATCGCCGGATGCGAACAACGTCACATCGTGTCCTTTTTGCACAAGGCCTTCGGTAATGCAGTGTACGACGTATTCAATGCCGCCGTAGCCTTTCGGGGGTATCGCGTACCAAATTGGTGCAATCTGAGCTATTTTCATTACTGCTTCCCTCTTTCCAAAGTTAGTTTTTCTATTACTTCTTCTATTGCTGACCTATATGTTGCTGGTCTTTCGTTCTTAAGGTTCTTAAGGTTCTAAAAGTTCTAAGTGATAAATGCTAAAACGATTCAGGTTGATACCGATAATCACTACTAGTTATCGTTTAAGGTCCTTTCGACTTGAGCATATTTTTCAAGGAAATCCGCGGGGGCAATTGCAAAATACGAAAAATGGTGTAACATGTGGATTTCTGGAGGGCTGTTATCAAGCCTTTTTTGATGGGAATAAATAGACCACGAGGAGTTTGATGCCATGTTAACGTCAGTACCTGTTGGCACTAGATCGCTAAAAGATTACGAGGGAATAGTAGACGCCGAGGTTATTGAACAAGCCCGGCAGCTAGGAAAAGACCTGAAGGGTGCCAAGATCCTGAACCTTAGCTCGACCGCTTTTGGCGGAGGTGTGGCCGAGCTATTATACACACTCATACCGCTTATGAAAGATGTCGGGATAGACGCCGATTGGCAGGTCATCCCGGGCAGTGAGGATTTCTTTACCGTTACCAAACTGTTCCATAACGCACTTCAGGGAATGGACCTCATGGCCACCCCGGAGATGATCGAGACCTATCTCAAACAAAATGAGGAGAACTCTAACCTATTTAACGGTGACTATGATGTCATCATGGTACATGACCCGCAACCGGCGGCTATGATCTCCTATTTATCGGAGAAAGGTAAAAAGAACGGCAGGTGGATCTGGCGCTGCCATATCGACCTGACGGCCGCCCGACCGAGTGTATGGGAATTTTTAAAGCCGTACCTCGAACTCTACGATGCCGCAGTCTTTACTATGCCGCAGTACATCAAAGAGGGCTTCGATATCCCAAAAATCGCGATTGTACCTCCGACCATAGATCCGCTTAGTCCGAAAAACATGGACATCGACGAGCATACGATCGAGAGCATTCTCGACAAGTATAAGATAGACAAGAACAGGCCCATCGTCACACAGGTGTCGAGGTTCGACCCCTGGAAAGACCCGCTCGGCGTAATCGACTCGTACAGAATCGCAAAAGAAGAGATCCCGGGGCTGCAGCTCCTCATGATCGCCTCGATGGCGACGGATGACCCGGAGGGCTGGCACTACTACGAGAAGACATCGAGACACGCAGACCACGATCCGGATATTCACCTGCTCTCCAACCTCGAGGGTGTGGGCAACCTCGAAGTCAACGCGTTCCAGCGCGCTTCGCAGGTCGTTATCCAAAAATCAACGCGCGAAGGGTTTGGTCTTGTCGTTGCCGAAGCATTGTGGAAAGAGCGTCCGGTCATCGGCGGCGACGTAGGCGGAATTCCCCTACAGGTAATAAACGGCAAAGACGGCTACCTTGTGAACAACTCAAGGGATTGCGGTTTAAAGTTGATCCAGTTGCTGAATAATCCTGAAATGGCGCATGAAATGGGTGTATTCGGGAAAGAGCACGTGCGGAAGAATTTCTTAAGCCCACGGCAGCTTGTGGATTATATGGAGCTTTTCAGTTATCTCTACGAACCGGTCTATTAGACGCAGACTTTAGCTGGATCGGTTTACTAACTGGGAAAATTGCAGACGGCCAAATAAAACCTTAAAATAAAGGAACGGCATGTTAATAATATGAACATTGGCTGTACTATAGTAATTAAGGAGACCTTTTGCAAAACAACGGTGAAGACCGTAAGATTCCAGATTTAAAGAAGCTCCTTGCCGACAGGTCCATCATCCTAGTATCTAACCGTGGACCGGTGGAGTTCATGCAGGACGCCGCCGGTAACCTTGAAACCCGCAGGGGTGGCGGCGGACTTGTTACCGCCATGACGGCGATCAGCAAAGAAGCCAAAGCTACATGGATATCTGCCGCAATGAATGATATAGAACGATCACTGGCGCATGATGATGCGCCAGTTTGTCTTCCCGACGATAGCTCTTCCTGCCTGATCAAGCTGGTTGATATCCCCGAAGACATCTATAACCGGTACTATAACATCATAAGTAATCCGCTCCTCTGGTTTATCCATCACTATATCTGGAATCTCGCCGACGACCCGTCGATTTCGGCAGAGATACACGATGCCTGGCATAACGGCTATGTGGCCGCGAATAAGCTCTTTGCGCAAGCGGCGGTCGAAGAAAGCGGCAAGCACCGTAACCCGATAATCATGCTCCAGGATTATCACCTCTTTGTTACTGCGAGGTACATCAGGGAGTTGACGGACGAACCGTTTCTCTTCCACTTCACACATATCCCCTGGCCTGAGCCGGATTACATGCGAATTCTCCCAGAGGGTATGAGGACCGAGCTTTTAGAGGGAATGCTTGCAAACAACGTTGTCGGCTTTCAGTCAAGGCATTACGCGGATAACTTCCTGCTGTGCTGCGAGACGCTTCTTCAGTGTCACGTTGACTGGAAAGCTAAAACCGTTACCCTTCACGACCATGTGGTTTACGTGCAAACCTACCCGATTTCAATCGACCATGAAAGCCTTGTCAAGATGGGCGCAAGCGACAAGGTGCATGAGTATGAAGAGAAGTTCATGCGTGACAACGAGGGGTTACGCTTAATAGTAAGGACGGACAGGAGCGACCCGTCGAAAAACATCGTCAGGGGTTTCCGGGCGTTTGAGGGGCTCCTCAATAAGCACCCGGAACTGAAAGAGAAGATAAAGTTCCTTGCACTTCTTTACCCCACGCGTGAGAACATCAAAGTATACAACGACTATTGCGACTCGATAATCGCTACCGTCAAGGAGATCAACGACCGCTACAAAACCGATACCTGGACCCCTATTCACCTGCGACTAGAGGATAATTACCTCGAGTCGATAGCGGCGCTAAAATGCTATGACGTCCTCCTGGTCAACCCCATTTACGATGGCATGAACCTTGTAGCCAAGGAAGGACCGGTTTTAAACAACAAAGACGGGGTGCTTGTACTCTCTGAGAATGCCGGGGCGACCTCAGAATTAGGGAACGCGAGTCTCATCGTTAGCCCGTTTGATATTGAGGGAACGGCCACCGCGATATACGACGCCCTTACTATGGCCGATAACGAAAAGCACGCCCGCGCATCGACGTTACGAGAGATCGTCCAGAGGAATAATTCGGTCAAATGGCTGTATTACCAGATTAACGATATCGTACATCTCGAAAAGAAAAAGGTATTAGACGGTATCTAATCTCTGTTGAAGTAGTTTGAGGTACCCCAAACGGCAGGTCTCCTCCATCCTTGCCAGTTCTGCGAATGCCTCTTTAAAATCATCGCTGCCGACGCAAAACGACCCGTGACCATAAACAAGAGCACGACCGAACTCACGTACCACCGGCGGCGCATTTTTCGCAACACCGCCCGCCCCTATCTCCCCGGCTACAATCGGTATGCCGCCGAACATCCTGGTCTCGGGGCAATTCTTGCCGCAATCGGCGATGTCGCACGACGCCCGCTTGTCGCAGAGCATCGAGATAATAACCGAGAACTTCGGGTGACCGTGCAATACCGTCCGGTAACCGGTCGTCTCGTAGATTCTTCTATGCACCGGCAACTCGGATGACGCCGTTATTCCGTAGGTCGACGAATTATCCATGGGAACGGGGTCGATAAAGCCGTCGAGTTCATCGAGCGATGCCCCGGTCTGCGAGATATATACTATACCGTCGCTAAAACAACTGATGTTCCCGAAAAACGAGTCCACGAGCCCCGTTTCAACCGTATATCTCCCGACGACCGCAATCTCGTCAAGGATTTCCAAACGCTCCATCAGCGGCCCTTGCCGAAAGCGCAGCGTGCTGGTATCCGGAGCTACCGGCCAGCCTTCCCAGAAACCGTAAAACGCTTCGCGCTCGCCCGGCACCGTAAACCCGGTCTCGAGAAGGTCGTAAAGATACTTGATAAACGTTGCATGGAAGATCGACGAGTAAACGATATACGCCTGCTCCAGCGTTACCGTCCCGCAGGATACAAACCCTACCCCCTCGATAACCAAACCCTTGCGCTCCCGAAGAACCGCCGCGATCTTTCCAGGCAGGTCGTCGGCTATCTCGGCTTTTCTAATAAATGGTATATCATGCAAGAAGGTCTTTATCTCGCTATCCCGCGGATAAATACGCCGCTCCTGAGCAGCGGCTTTTGCTATCAGGTAATCGGCAAATGGCAGCACGGGCCGCGCGAGCAAAAGGCCGACCACATTAAGCTCGGCCAGCACCGACTCGAAGACCGGTTTCCATTCATCCTCTCTCGACGCGATTACCTCATCATCGAGCGCATAAAACCGTATCGAATCGGCTATCGCTGTTTTGTCCTGTATCAGCTTGTTCGTGTACTTTACGATTTGATCCTTCAAAAACTCTCTTTCTAATAGAGCGGGCCTAATCAAAACACCCGTTTTCGTTCAGCCCGCGCATTTTATAATATTTCTGCAACTCTTCAATGAACCTGGCTTTGTCTATAGGGCGGATATCTATGCCGTCGCCCGACGACCCGGGTTCGATAAAAAAGCGCTCGGGTAGCATATCATCCCCGGAAGAAAAGCCGTTGCTGCAATTATAGAATCGTTCGTCTCTAACGATCCGCTCGCCGATTTTCAGAAGAGACTGCCCCGTGAAATCAATCCCGGTTACCCCGGTCAGCATCTGCGCATATTCCTCAAGGGAGGCCGCAAGCAGTGCGAACTTGCAGGTCTCAAGGGAATCGGCGACGGCGTTCGTGTCCTCTGCGATCTTTATAACACGGGCTTTCCCTGAAAACGAGAACCTGTCCGTCGCAACGGGTTTGCGAAGAATCTCGTTGGCTATCGGGTATGCACGCAGGTGACAGCCGCCCCTGCTGCTTGTAACATAGGCGAGCGCCATACCGTAGGCTCCGCGCGGGTCATAAGCGGGAAGCTCCAACCCCTTGACCGACATTGAAACCCCGGGGGCGCCAAGCGATTCGCACAGCCTGGCAGAACCGGCTGCAAGCTTTTCGCCCTCACCCTCACGCACAGCGGTCTTTCGAACCAGCCCTACTATCTCATCCGGACTAAAATACCGGTTCGTTGCCTCGCCATAAGCCGCTATCGTTGATGCCATGCTGATAGTATCCATCCCCAGCAGGTTACAGAGTTCATTTGATTTAACAATGGAGTGAATGTCGCTGTTTCTGTTTAATGCACCGAAATGAGATGCGGTCTCGTATTCGGGGAGGGCTTTACCGCATGAGTCGACCTTCTTGCATCGGATCGGGCACCCGAAGCACCCCTCTTTCTTGGCTTTATAGCGCCGCTTAAGCGAAGGCCCGGAATAGGCTCCCGCGCCCTCGAAGAATGTCTTGCGAAAGTTTTCAGTCGGGACCATACGCCGCTGCTGGATTAAATCCACCAGGGCAGGCGACCCGAACACGCATAAACCGAGTACCCCAAAGATAATCGGCGATGCTAAAAAGAGGCGCATTACAACCTCCTGCCCCATGAAAAAGCTCTCTTTCTGCGCAATCTCAACTATAATC
>NZ_JBTSLF010000140.1:0-6715 GCF_054640775.1 Candidatus Aquicultor sp.
AAAGCAGGGGTTACTATTCCGGGAATCGTCGTGATACAATATTTTGCGTTGTTGAAAGAAGGCAAGTCGAACATCTTAAGAGAATCGTCCACGCCATCGATCCAGGGGCGTTTGTTATTATCTCGGATGTTCATGAAGTTGTTGGCGAAGGCTTTAAGCAGTTCGCCGCTTGAAAGGAGAGATTTTGGGCACCCAAACCACTACTGATACTACTTCAGCCGGTAGGCAGAGTCTCGTCGAGTCCATAGAAGCGAAAGCTAGAACTATACGGTGTCACATCGTCAAAATGGTCGGATTGGCTAAGTCGGGTCATCCCGGGGGTTCGTTATCCGCAGCGGATATCGTCACAACGCTCTATTTTCATGAGATGAAGCACAAACCCGAGGATCCGCGCTGGATCGATCGCGACCGTTTTGTTTTAAGCAAGGGACATGCGGCGCCGGTGCTCTACGCGGCGCTTGCCGAGAGCGGCTATTTCCCGGTCGAGGATTTGTGGACGCTCAGAAAGATCGACAGCCACCTGCAGGGACATCCCGATATGCTCAAGACGACCGGCGTCGAGATCTCGACCGGCTCGCTGGGGATGGGATTTTCCGCGGCGGTCGGCATGGCGCTCGGCGTGAAGGTCGACAAGAAGGATTCAAGGGTCTACGCCCTTATCGGGGATGGGGAATCCCAGGAGGGCATCATCTGGGAGGCGAGTATGTTTGCCGCCCAGCACAAGCTGGATAATCTCGTGGGTATCCTCGATTACAACAACCTGCAGATAGATGGCCTGGTGAGCGATATCGTCGACATCCGACCGGCCGCAGCAAAATGGTCGGCCTTCGGCTGGCACACAATCGAAATCGACGGACACAGCGTTGAGGGGCTTATGGACGCGTTTGAAGAAGCGCGATCCGTCAAAGGCAAGCCTACGATGATCATCGCGAACACGGTGAAGGGCAAGTGCGTCTCGTTCATGGAGGGTGTAGTCGATTATCACGGCAAGGCCCCGTCCACAGATGAGGTCGATAAAGCTATCTGTGAGATCGAAGCACTGGGACCACTTGGGTAGAAGGGTCCAGAGGCCAGGGTCCTGGGTCCAGGGTGTGGGCTAAGGAGTAAGTGAATATCTTTCAGATTCTTATAGATAGAAATTGATGGGTTTAAGTGTTCGTAAGGAGCAGGAAGAAAAAGGAGTTTTCCCTTGACCCTGGCCCCCGGACCCTTGACCCTAAAAGAGAAGGAAGTAGAATGTCGGAGAAAAGAGCAACACGCGAAGCGTACGGTGAGGCCCTGGTCGAGCTGGGGCATGAGTTTTCAAACCTGGTCGTGCTTGAAGCGGATCTTGCCAAATCCACCACGACCATGAAATTTAAGAAAGAATTTCCCGAGAGATTTTTTGATTGCGGTGTAGCCGAGCAAAATATGATGGCGATGGCGGCCGGGTTGGCGACGACGGGGAAGATCTGCTATACGGGCTCCTTTGCCATGTTTGCAACGGGTCGCGCTTTTGAGCAAATCCGCAATACGGTCTCATATCCTAAGCTAAATGTGAAAGTATGCCCGACGCACGCCGGTATTACGGTCGGCGCCGACGGCGGCTCGCACCAGACGATAGAAGACATCGCCCTGATGCGGGTTATTCCCGGTATGACGGTTATCGTCCCCGCCGATTTCTACGAGGCAAAAAAGGCGATTAAAAAAGCCGCACACATCGACGGACCGGTTTTCATCCGTCTCGGTAGGGCTACGGTTCCCATGCTGTTTGACGAGTCGTACGAGTTTGTTCCCGGCAAGGCAGTCATGCTAAGAGAAGGCACCGATGTATCCATCTTTGCGACCGGGATTATGGTCGCAACCAGTCTTGAAGCCGCCGAGGTTCTTGAGCAGCAAGGAATCAGCGCGGAAGTTATCAACGTCTCAACGATTAAGCCTCTTGATAAAGAAACCTTAATAAAATCCGCACAAAAGACAGGAAAAGTGGTTGCAGTAGAAGAACATAGTATTATTGGAGGTCTGGGGAGCGCAGTAGCAGAACTCCTTAGCGATACATATCCGGTACCGATGGCAAACGTGGGCATAAAGGACGTATTTGGCCGCTCGGGCGAACCTGCCGAGCTGCTCAAGTATTATGGATTGACCAGCGAAGACATCTCCCAAGCGGTACAAGGTCTCGTCGGCAAGTAACTATCGCACGCCTAGTAGACGAGCTACCGTAAACCTTTGATTTATGCCCGGCTTTCTGGTAGGATACCGATTTTGGGAGTGATTAATCCGTGATTAAAGTGAAGAACGTTTCGATGGCCTACAAGGGAGCCCGTCGTCCCGCATTAAAGGATATCAACGTGGATATCGACCGGGGTGAGTTTGTGTTCCTGGTCGGTCCCTCAGGATGCGGCAAATCCACATTCATACGATTGCTTCTACGAGAACTTGTCCCGACGCGGGGCGAGATTTTTGTCGCCAACCACGATATCGTAAATATGCGCCGGTGGCGCGTCTCCCAGCTACGCAGAAACATCGGATGTGTTTTTCAAGATTATAAGCTTCTGCCGAATAAGACATCGGCGGAAAACGTTGCGTTTGCCCTTGAGGTTATAGGTAAGCCGATCCGTGTGATCAAATCGCAGGTACCCGAAGTCTTGAGGCTGGTCGGTCTTGAGGACAAAGCATCTAGCTACCCGGATGAGTTATCCGGTGGTGAACAGCAGAGAGTCTCTATCGCCAGGGCGTTCGTGAATCGTCCGGCGATTATTCTTGCAGATGAGCCGACCGGAAACCTCGATCCGGCTACCTCAAGCGATATTATGGCGCTGCTCAACAAGATCAACCGAACGGGAACGACTATCCTGGTCGCAACGCATGACCGTGAGATGGTCGACAGCATGAGGAAGCGCGTTCTCGCTCTTGAAGAAGGAACCATGATCAGGGACCAGCAACGCGGTGTGTATGGGTACGAGGAGTGAATAAAGGGGTAACAGGTATGTCGTTTCGTCCTTTCTATTTTTTGAAGGAATCATTTAATAGCTTTAAGAAGAACTGGGTCATAAGTATGGCCGCCATCACCACTGTGGCCTTGTCTTTGCTTGTCGTCGGCTTTTTCATGCTGGTCGCCTTAACGGTGAATAACTGGATGAAGATGACCGAGCAAAAAGTCGAAGTCATCGTCTTCTTAAACGAAGGCGTTCCCGCTGAATCAGTCGAGGCACTGCAATCCGAGATCATGTCCTGGGGCGAGGTAAAGACAGTTACCTATGTATCAAAAGACCAGGCCTTAGAGCGCCTCAAGCAACAGTTTAAAGATACGGATATGCTCAAAATGATCGACACCAACCCGCTTCCGGAATCCCTTGAAGTATCCCTTAAGAATCCTCAGAAGGCCGAAGATGTGGTTACAAGGCTGAAAGGACGCTCGGAGATCGACGAAATCAGACACGACCGTAAAACCGTCGAGAAGCTCTTCGCGTTCACGAAGATGGCGCGCTGGTTTGGCGTGAGCTTCGCAGGTCTTTTGGCCTTTGCATCGCTGGTTTTAATATCGAACGCTATTCGCCTTGCGATTTACGCCAGGCGCAAAGAGGTAGCGATAATGCGCCTTGTCGGTGCATCGAATTGGTTCATCAGGTGGCCGTTCTTGCTCGAGGGAATCATACAGGGCCTCGTTGGAGCCCTAATAGCGATTATACTGCTATACCTTATTCAGGTTAGCGTCATCGATAAGATTAAAGACGTCTTGAAATTCCTACCGCTAGGCTTTAGCTCACAGGACTTTTATCAGCTCATCTTTGGCCTCATCCTCGCCGGTATCATGATCGGCGCGGCGGGAAGCGCCCTTGCCCTCCGGCGTTTCTTGCGGGTTTAAAGTAGCAAATGATTTAAATTCGTAAATATTTGCGCCGATATAAAGTATGTTCATTGCACCACTAGTCATATTAGGCAGCAGTTCTTTCTGGTCATGCGCTGTCAGTGATTGAAGTATGGTTGTTTTGGATATATTGAGAATGCTAGCTCTGGGTTGACTTGTTATGCTAGCAATGGTTAACTAGATGTAAGGTAGAGCCATGAACTTAACCACTACGCTGCGGCAAAAAATAATAGCATTAATCGTCGTTCTCGCCCTAAGTTCCCTGGTTAGCCCTGCCTTCTCTTCGGAATTATCCACCAAGCGCAACCAACTCGGTAACGTTAAATCCGCACTTAGCCAGACCAGGCAAAAGATTCAGCAAGCAAAGAAACAGCAAGTCCAACTTGTCGGGCAAATAGAGTCGACCGATGGTATCATCTTAGCGGTTCAGAAAGAATACGATCGGCTTGATGCGGAGCTGCAAAAAGCAAGTCTCAATCGTGCGGGGACGGAGCGCCAGTTGGCCGCCCTTCAGGGGCAGCTGATACGAACCCAGCAGGAACTCGATTTCACCGAAGCGAAACTTTCCGACCAGAAGGGGACGTTAAACACCCGGATTCAGAATATTTACAAGCGCGGCGACTCCGGCTTCATCGACGTTATACTCAACTCCAGCGATTTTATGAGCCTGCTTAACCGTGTGCGTTTCCTCGAGTACATCGTTGCCCAGGATATCGATATCGTCAAGCGAATCGAACGGACCAAAGCAGATATCCAGGAGAAGAAACAGCAGGTCGAGCAGGACAAAGCTGCCGTTAACTCACAGCGCATCGAGCTGGTGGGCGTCGAACAGAATTACCGCGCGTTGACTAATGCCAAGCTTGTGCAGAAAAGCAACCTGCAAAACGAGATCAAAAAGAAGCAAGCCCTGCTCAACCAAATCCAAGCAAATCGGTCTGCCTACGAACTGGCCGAAGACCAGCTCTTAGACGAGTCCTCGGCACTGGCATCGAAGATCAGGCAGCTTGAGAAAAACGTGCGTCCTGGGCGAGGAAGCAGCACTTCGTCGGAAGCTGGCTCATCATCCGGGTTTGCCTGGCCGACCGATGGCTCTATGACATCACCGTTCGGCATGAGGATGCACCCGATTCTCCATACCAAGCGTATGCATACCGGAATCGATATCGGCGCGCCCTATGGCCAGAGTGTAGTCGCAGCCCAGGATGGGACCGTTATCCAGGCGGGATGGGTAAAAGGCTATGGGCAGACGGTTATTATAAGCCATGGTGGCGGAATAAGCACTCTCTACGGCCACCTCTCAAAAATCCTGGTTTCAGAGGGTGACAGCGTCACCAGGGGTGAGACTGTAGCAAAGATCGGCTCGACCGGCCTCTCAACCGGACCGCACCTGCACTTTGAAGTGCGTAAAAACGGCGATCCACAAAACCCGATGAACTGGTATTAATTTGGCACGGTAACCTCACAAATCTCCTATAAGCTATAGCAGTAATCACTATTTTTGCTTATACTGAATCAGAAGCTCTAGTTTAAATGAGGTGTAATATTTGGATAGGAAAATCCTGGTTGTAGCCGGTTTAGTCCTGCTTGTTTTAGTCGTTTTCTCTGCGTTTACAGGGGGTATGTTTCTAGGTAAAGTCTTGGAGCAACAGCGTGCGGAAAAGTATGCGCAAGAGCTGCCCTCGGCCCAGAAAGTCCAAGAAGTTCTCCAGATTATCGACCACGCGTACGTTGAGCCGGTTTCCGACCGCAAACTTATAAACGGTGCCGTAGAAGGCATGCTCAAAGCACTCGATGATCCCTTCACGCATTATCTTGATGTGAAGCATACCTCGGCATTTGAAGAGGAGATGAGCGGGCATTTTGATGGCGTAGGCCTTATGCTTAGCGAAGATAAGACCCACAACGGCCTGGTCGTAGCGCCGATGGAGGGAATGCCCGCGGAAAAGGCAGGCGTAAAGGCAAACGATGTCATCGTTAAAATCGGCAAACAGTCGACAAAAGGCATGGATTCGGATAAAGCCGTAAAGTTGATCAGGGGCAAGCGTGGCACCCAGGTAACCCTTACGATGCGACGCGAGGGCGCAAAAGAACTGCTGGTCTTTAAGCTCACCCGTGAGCAAATCACCATCCCGAACGTTATCGACAAGAAACTCGAAGGCAATATCGGCTATATCAGGCTCTACCAGTTCAATGAGTCGACAAGCGATGACATCAAAAAGCACTACGACAAGCTGAAATCACAGGGGATAAAGGGGCTTGTACTCGACCTCAGACATAACCCGGGCGGCATTCTCACCGAGGCGGTCGATACCGCCAGCTTCTGGATACCGTCAGGCCCGATTGTTAAGATCCAGAACAGAAACGGCGACATCGATGCTAAGGATGCGGAAGGCGGCGCCGATGCAAAGATGCCGCTTGTAGTGCTTATCAACAAGAGCAGCGCGAGCGCATCGGAAATTCTCTCAGGTGCTTTGCAGGATTACGATCGTGCGATTATAGTCGGCGAGACATCGTACGGCAAGGCGTGCGTGCAGACCGTAATCAAGCTTGAGGACGGCTCCACTCTTCTGTTGACAACGGATAAGTACCTTACGCCAAAAGGCCGTATGATCCAGAAAAAAGGAATCAAGCCGGACGTTGTGGTTAAACTCGATCATAAAAACCCGAAAGATAACCAGCTGCAGAAAGCTATTGAAGTTATGAACGATATTTTCTCAGGCAAAAGGAAACTGAAACTGGCATCGTAGGAATTGCGAATTGCGAATGGCGAATTTCGAATTACGAATTACGAATTAAAGGCTGAATAAAGAAGGGGCGGAGGTTACTCCGCCCCTTAGTGTTTCTAGCCAGTAGTTCTGTCTAAAA
>NZ_JBTSLF010000141.1:0-1386 GCF_054640775.1 Candidatus Aquicultor sp.
GTAATATCCAACGCCAGCTCTCGGCTAAGTCACCCTCAACCAATAGCCATGTTTTACGCGCGGTAAGAGCGGCCGCCAGACCGATGATTGTAACGATTATGGCGACAACGTCAACGGATACCACTTAATCACCCCGGTTAGTAAGGCCTTTCAGCAGCTGGTATTGCCGAAGAAGGCCGAAAAAGGCAAGTATTACGAAAATGAAGTGAGCCGTGTTGCCAAGCAACTGCATGTCGATACCGGCTACTGAACGGTCACCGAGTTCGTAAACAGCTGTGAGTAGAGTCGCTAGGGCTAGAACTTGAAATGCGACAAATGAATACTTCCAGCTTAATGCCAAGTTGCCCGCCACTTTCCGCAAAATCCCCAGCGAGATTATGGCGGCCAAGCTTGCCAGGAAGAAGTTAATTATCTCGACAAATGCTACGAAGCTCATCCCAACTACCTTTTCTTACGTATTAGTCCTTCTTCAAGGAGCGTCTTCCCGCTTATCGGGCGGGAGGGAAATCCTGTTAGGACCCCCTGGTGCCCCGCGAACTTAGCCTCTATATTGACGCCGTGTTTCTTAATCTCATAGCGTCGTATATCCTTGGCATGTTTGCTGCCCCTTACCTTAAGAATAGTAAGCGCGGTATTAAGTTCGCTCTCTATCTCGACGTATTTCAAGAAGAAGATGTTATCGACGACAAAGCCTATGCTTGTCTCAAACGAACTCTCCTGCCCAAAAAGCAAGGGAATCTCGCTGGTGAGGATGGTTGTTAGGCCAAGTCTTTTAAGCCCGTTCACCAGGCTGTTAAATATTTGTCTGAGTTCCTGGGCGTCGGTGGTCAGCTGCTCCATCAGGGTCACCGAGTCGATGACGATCCGTTTTGCCCCCATCTGCTCGACGAGCGTGTCCAAAAAGCCGTTCTCTTTCTCAAGCTCGCTTTTCAGAACGGCAGGCGATGTGAAGATCACCTTAATCGTGCCCTCTGCCTCGCGCTTCTTTAAGTCGCAACCGAAGTTCATCGCGTCCCGGTAGATGATCTCCGGAAACTCCTCGAACGTTATAAATATACCGGGTTCGTTGAACTTCACTGCGCCGCTATATATAAATTGAGTGCCGAATGTGGTCTTTCCAGTGCCTGGAGGGCCGGCGATAACAGTTGAACTTCGCTCGTAAAGGCCTCCATCAAGCAGCTCGTCTAGCCCCGGAATCCCGCTTGATATTTTTCTCACTATGTAGCCTCCATCCCATCATATTTCATATTTCAAGTACTTCGAATATGACCTTGTATCTGGCCAGTAGCGCCCGGATTCAAATGAAGAAATGATAAACCCATACAGGGGCGTACTGGTCTGCGGACGAAATCGATAGTCCTGGTGCAAGCAGTGCTTTACGCGAGT
>NZ_JBTSLF010000141.1:1396-6681 GCF_054640775.1 Candidatus Aquicultor sp.
TTCTCTATTATTACCAGATAAATTCGGCAAGAGCAAAAGATTACATTAATTATAATGCATGCTAACGGCATTAAAGGCAATAGAGTATGTTTTAGGCGGGTTTTCGTAAATAATCGGAAAAGACCAGAAAAGTAAAGGCGCCGGATATAAGTGAGAACTTAATGAAAAACTAAGTCAGACCTATACCTGGCGCCGTCGCTAAGCAATCAGGTAGCTCCCTATTCGTCTTCTACCTCGATAGCTTCCATTGCGCACTCTTCCATGCAGGTTTTGCAGCCGTCGCAGTTCTCCTCGTTAACTGCTTTGGCGATGTCGTCAACGAGCTCAAGCACGCCGTTGGGGCAGCTGTCTACACAAGTTCCGCATCCGGAACACTCGTCAACATCAACTACTGGTCTAGACATAAAAAAACTCCTCCTCAAAATAGCCTTCATCTTGCACTAAAACAACTTATACAAAACTATTTGCAGCTTGTAAAGAGGTTTAAGCAAAGCATTTTAGTAAATTATGGATACGCTCGGTCAGTTTAGCTATATGGGGGTCGCTTGAGCCGGCAAATCATCGTCCGGCTATGGGTGGAGTTGCAAGCCATAGAGAAACGTCATGGCGCACCGTTTTTTAACAAAAAGAGCGCTTCGCGCTAAAGTTGATACTAAGAGTATCGATATACTTAACAAGGACATTGTTAACAAACTTGACAATACCAGGCTTAGATTTTATAGTAGAACTAAATCATAGCGTAAGGAGTGTTGAATAATGGCTAAAGCTTTGGGGATTGACCTAGGGACAACCAACTCGTGTATGGCCATTCTGGAAGTTGGCGAGCCAAAGGTTATCGCCAATGCCGAGGGTGGCAGAGTAACCCCGTCGGTCGTCGCGTTTTCGAAGACCGGTGAGGTACTTGTCGGGGAGGTTGCGAAACGTCAGGCGATCACCAACCCGGATCGCACGACCAAGTCAGTCAAACGCGAGATGGGTACGAATTGGAAAATCGATATCGACAGCAAGGACTACACGCCGCAGCAGATTTCGGCGTTCGTTCTGCAGAAGCTAAAAAGGGATGCCGAGGCGTACCTGGGAGAGAAGATCACCCAGGCCGTGATCACGGTCCCCGCCTACTTTGAGGACGCCCAGCGCCAGGCGACGAAAGACGCCGGCAAAATCGCTGGACTTGAGGTGCTGCGAATCATCAACGAACCGACGGCGGCTGCGCTTGCCTACGGTCTTGATAAGGAGCACGACCAGACGATCCTCATCTTCGACTTGGGCGGCGGAACATTCGACGTTTCCATTCTCGATATCGGCGATGGCGTTTTTGAGGTGCGGGCGACCGCGGGCGACAACCACCTTGGCGGCGACGATTGGGATAAGAAGGTCGTCGATTGGATGGCCGACGATTTCAAGGCCAAAAACGGTATTGACTTAAGAAATGATAAGATGGCGCTACAGCGCTTAATAGAGGCGGCGGAGAAGGCCAAGATGGAGCTTTCGGGAACCCTTTCTACCACTATCAACCTGCCGTTTATCACAGCGGACGCCGAAGGTCCGAAACACCTGGATATAACGCTCTCAAGAAGCGAGTTCCAGAAGATGACGTCAGACCTCCTGGACAGGTGCCGCAAGCCGGTGGAGCAGACGATGAAGGACGCGGGGGTCGCCTCGTCAGACATCGATCACGTTATCCTTGTCGGCGGCTCGACCAGGATGCCGGCGGTTCAGGAGATGGTGAAGGACTTAACCGGCAAAGACCCGCATAAGGGCGTAAACCCGGACGAGGTCGTGGCCGTTGGCGCCGCAATCCAGGCCGGGGTTCTGATGGGCGAGGTCAAGGACATCCTGCTTCTCGACGTCACGCCGCTTAGCTTGGGTATCGAGACCCTGGGCAGCGTATTTACGAAGATGATCGAGAGAAACACGACCATCCCGACAAAGAAGAGCGAAGTGTTTACCACTGCTGCCGATGGGCAGACCAGTGTTGAGATCCATGTCCTGCAGGGCGAGCGTGAGATGGCGACCTACAACAAGACCCTGGGCCGCTTCCACTTAGTGGATATCCCGCCGGCGCCGAGGGGCATCCCGCAGGTCGAGGTCACGTTCGACATCGACGCGAACGGTATCGTCAACGTATCCGCAAAAGACATGGGTACCGGAAAAGAGCAGAGGATTACCGTAACCGGCGCGGGTGCGCTTAATAGGGACGAGATAGACAGGATGGTGCGCGAGTCCGAAGCCCACGCCGAGGAAGACCACAAGCGGCGTGAGGAGGCGGAGGTCAGAAACAACGCCGATAACCTCACCTACACGACCGAGCGTACGTTAAAAGACGTCGGCGACAAGCTTTCCGCAGCGGATAAAGAAGCGATCGAAAAGGCGCTTGCCGATGTGAAAGATGCGCTCAAGGGCTCCGATATCGAACGGATCAAGAGCGCTCACGAGGAGCTTTTGCAGCAGTCGTATAAAATCGGCCAGGCGGTCTACTCGCAGCAGGAGGGCCAGGCATCGGCCGACGGCGGTGCGGCGGACGGCTCACAAGAGGGCGAGAACGTCGTCGATGCCGATTACGAAGTCGTTAACGAAGAGGAAGACAAAAAATAATCCCGGTCGGGGAATCTCGATACTATTGAGGTGATGATGTTGGCGAAAGATAAAGTCGCAGGCGATGGGAGCGGCATCGACGATGAGCGCGACCGGGCGGCTACCGGAGCGGCGCAGGACGAGCAAACCCCTGATTCGCAGGGAGAGCTTAAAGAGCGCCTTGAGCAAAAAGAGGCCGAGGCCGCCGAGTACCTGGATACGCTGAAACGGCTGCAGGCGGAGATGGAGAACTTTCGCAAGCGGATGATAAAAGAGCAGGAGCAGATAATCCAGTACGCCGCACAAACCGTGGTGCTGGAGCTCCTGCCGGTCATCGACAACCTGGAGCGTGCTCTCGCCGCCGCCGAGGCCGACGCGGAAAGCGGACGGCTTAAGGAGGGCGTCGAGCTTATCTACACGCAGCTTAAAGGCCTTCTTGCCAAAGAATGCGTGGAGGTGATCGATCCGGCGGGCGAAGAGTTCGATCCGATGAAGCACGAGGCGGTTATGCAGGTGGCAAGCGATGAGCATGCAGAAAATACCGTAGTCGAGGTATTGCAGAAAGGATACGACCTTAAGGGCAGGCTCCTGCGCCCGGCGATGGTCAAGGTCGCGAAGTAGTTATAGCGGTGATATTACGATCACATTACGATCACATTATGGTCACATTATGGTGATATAAATGAGCGCAAGCAGAACATATAAGGATTTTTATGCGGTTCTTGGGGTCGGCAGGAAAGCGACCCAAAAGGAGATAAAGGATGCCTACCGCAAACTTGCCCGCAAATACCATCCCGATACGAACAAGGGAAGCAAGGCCGAGACCGAGGAGAAGTTCAAAGAGATAAGCGAGGCGTACGAGGTCTTAAAGGACGCTAAGAAGCGCAAGGAATACGATGAGACGGGAAGCTTCTTCAACGCCCGCGGCCCCGGCGGCCACAGCCCTAACGCCGGCAACTTCGGCGGTGCGGGTGGCTTTAACGGGTTCCCGGGATTCGGCGGCGGGTTTCAAGCCGGAAATATCGGGGATATCTTCGATCTTTTCGGCGGCGGCATGGGGGCCCAGCGGGCGAACATGCGCGCCAAAGGCCAAGATATCACCTATACCGTGCACCTGTCCTTCGATGAAGCACTCAAGGAAAAGACCGTGCAGTTCTTGATCGACCGGGCGGGAAACGGCAGCCCGGTCACCGAGACGGTCAAAATCCCCGCCGGTGCGGCCGATGGAAGCAAGATCAAGTTCAAAGGGAGGGGCCAGGCGGGCCAAAACGGCGGCCCTCCCGGCGATCTCTTTATCATAACGAAAGTAGCGCCCCATCCGTTCTTTAAGCGAAACGGCGGCGATATCCTGCTCGATGTGCCGGTGACGTTCGTGGAGGCGGTGCTCGGGGCAAGTATCGAGATCCCGACGGTCGACGGTACGGTCTCCTTGAAAATCCCGGCGGGCACGCAAGACGGACAGGTGTTTCGACTACGCGGCAAGGGGGCGCCGAGGCTCAAGGCAAGCGGAAGGGGCGACATGCTCGCAACAGTGACAATCGAAGTGCCGAAAGAACTCACCGCTGCCGAAAAAGAGTTGTTGATACGGTTTGCGAGCGGCAGAAAAGACGACCCGAGGCAGGCCTTTAGAAAAGCTTAAAATCTGGAGTGAAACGACATGTACGATGAGCCGGTTTACATGATAAGCATCGCAGCAAAGCTTGCGGGTATGCACCCGCAGACGTTGAGGATCTATGAGAGGAAAAAGCTCATCCAACCCAAGCGCACGCAGGGGAGCACCCGACTCTACTCCCAGCGTGACGTCGACCGTTTGAAGCTGATACAGACGCTTACCCAGGACCTCGGGGTAAATCTGGCCGGGGTCATCAAGATATTCGAGCTGCAAGACCAGATCGAGCAGGCGCAGTGCCTCATCGGCGAACTCCATAAACGGGTTGGGGACTTGCAGGAAAACCTGAGCAAGGAGCTTGAAAAGGTCCAGCAAAACGCACTCGTCCCCATGCGGCGCGGCCATGTCGTGCTGAGAAAGCCGAGGATGTTCAGGGAGTAGAGGTGAAACTATGAGGATGGATAAGTTTACGATAAAGTCGCAGGAAGCATTGGGGGAGGCCCAGCACCTCGCCGAAGGGATGGGGCACCAGCAGGTCGAGCCGGAGCACCTGCTCCTCGCGCTCATCGGCCAGCAGGACGGAATCGTCGTTCCCATCTTGCAAAAGCTGGGCGTCGCTCCGGGTTCCGTTACGAATCAGATCAACGCCGAGTTGGGCAGAAGGCCCAAAGTCTCGGGTGCGACCGCCATGCCATATGTTGCGGCCGAATTAAAGCGGGTGATGGACAGCGCATTTATCGAAGCCGAGCAGCTTAAAGACGAGTATGTAAGCACCGAGCACCTGCTCCTCGCGCTGGTCTCGGTCGATGGTACTGCCGCGGCCATCATGCGCGCACTCGGCGTGACCAAGGACGCGGTCCTAAAAATCCTCGTCGACGTGCGGGGAAGCCAGCGCGTGACCGATCAAAACCCCGAAGAAAAATACCAGGCGCTCGAGAAATACAGCCGCGATTTAACGCGCCTCGCCAGAATCGGCAAGCTCGACCCGGTTATAGGGCGCGACGATGAGATCCGCCGCATCATCCAGGTGCTTTCGCGCCGGACTAAGAACAACCCTGTGCTCATCGGCGACCCCGGCGTCGGCAAGACCGCTATCGCCGAA
>NZ_JBTSLF010000142.1:0-6621 GCF_054640775.1 Candidatus Aquicultor sp.
AAGCTCTACAGCGGGTTTCTCAATCTCTTGTTTTTTGCGTGGCATATAACGGCTCCTTAATCAGCTACCCTGGTTGTCTTAACTGCCAATCGTTTTCCAATAACTCCCGGTTGGGCGTAGAACTTCATTCTTCCATTAACCAAAACCCGCACATCATGGTTGGCCGGCGTATCCAGCTGGATGGAATCCCCGGGTTTTAGCTGAAGCAAATCGTTAATGCTTATCTTTGTTCGTCCCAGCTCGATCGAAACCGGCAGCTTAACTTTGCTGATATTTCCCCTGATCTTGCTGTTTTCGGCTTTTTCGCCGTCTTTGTGTTCAAATTTCGCAGAAAACCAGACTTGCCTAGAAAGCTTAGGCATTACGTTCTCAAGTGTCAAATATGGCAGGCAAACGCTCATCGCACCGGTCGCCTCTCCTATTCTTACCTCAAGCGTCGCGGTAGCGACAATCTCGTTTGGGGGCACAACCTGCAAAAGCTGAGGGTTTGTCTCCAGGGATTCAATTGAAGGCTCTACGTCATGTATCTCCGACCAGGCCATCCTGAAGGCCATGAGGATTCTTTCAGAGACCTTGCGGATAATAACCGTTTCAATCTCGGTCAGGTCGCGAACCTTTGTCGGCTGGTCGCCCATGCCGCCCAAAAGCCTGTCAAGGATAAGGAAAGTAAGCTCGGGGCTTATCTCGAGAACTGCGCTCCCCGGTAAATCTTTCATTTTAAAGGTAACCAGGGAACTTGGGGTCGGCAATGATTCGACGTATTCTTCAAATGATTGCTGCTCGACCGATGCCAAACTGAAGTTGATGCTCTGCCGTACATAAACAAAAAGAGCTGTCTTAAGGTGGCGTGAGAAGCCTTCATAAATCAGCTCCATCGTGCTTAAATGGCTTTTTGAAAACTTATCGGGGTGGCGGAAGTTATAAAGCCGGACATGCTTTGAGTCAGTTGAGGAACCCAGGGGTTCTTCTTCCAGGGTTTCCACTCCACTCGCTGATGAAGATAATAGCGCGTTTATTTCTTCTTGAGTAAGCGTCCCGGCCATATCTAACTCCTGCTATATCTATGGTAAATAAACTATTGCATAATGAACGTAGTAAAGTAGACACGTTCAATTTTACCATAGGAAAGCAAGGAGTCTACCGACTTTTTAATCTCGGATTTAAGCTTTTCTCTACCTTGCGCATCGCCGATGATATCAATCGACTTCGCTGAGAGGATCGATATGATCACGTCATTGATTTGCGGTTTTCTATCTTTAAGTTCGTTCTCGAGTTCTTCGTCGTCACTCTTGACTTCGAGTGCGATAGCCGTCTGCAGATAGTTTTGGCCGCCGGCAAGATTTACTGTAAACGGGTCGAGCGCGATAAACTTGCCTACTTTTTTCTTTTTAGCTGTCTTGGCGCTGTTTTCCTGCTTCGACGACTCATTGCCTTTGGCTACTTTCGTTACCACCAGCGCAGTGCTCACCGAGAGAACAGATACAAGGATGACCAAAACGGGTATCTTAAAGACGCCCAGCTTAGATATCATGCCTTTTAGGTCCTTGTTTTTCTTTTTCGGCGGTTCGGATTTCTGCGGTTGCTCTTCAGGAACCGATTTTACTTCAGGTATGGCTTGCTCCATCTCAACATCACCTTGCAAACAAAATAGTTTTCATTACAAATAGTTGTAGCGCTTTGTTCAAGGTTGACTGGTAGGATGATTGCTGTGAATGGGTTTATGATCGTGTTACGGAGGTTTCTATGATGCGCACTCCTCAGAGCGATAACACTCGTTCTCGTATACTATGAGCCTTGGGCCTCCAGCCTTTTCATAGTGTTTGACCACTAGCTCGATAATCTCTTCCGGTGTTTCTTTTACGATATATCTTTTATTTGTTATGAGGGTAACCACCGTATCAGGGTTTGCCTCTATGACCTCTATTAAATTTGCGTTTATTGTAAGTTCGCTTCCGTCAAAACGAGTTAGCTTTATCACAAATTGCTCCTCAATCGCATAGCTCTTCCGTAAAAAACAAAGGGGTTTTGAGCTTACAGATATTTCTATCGGCAAAAAGCGTCCCTAACCTTAGGGCAAATAAGAGGGTGCGCTGGTTAGCGCACCCTCCATGAGCTGCTAAAGACTATAACGATAGCCAACTACCTCTTAAGGTTTACAAGCTCCTGAAGCATCTCGTCAGAAGTCGTGATGATCCTGGAGTTGGCCTGGAAACCACGCTGCGTGATGATCATGTTGGTAAACTCTCGGGAGAGGTCTACGTTGGCCATCTCGAGCGAACCTGCTACCAGCGTACCGTTTGCACCGGTTGCCGGTGCCCCGTACTGAAGCTCGCCCGAGTTGTTGGACTGCTTGAACATGGTCGAGCCGGATTTCATAAGACCCGCCGGGTTTCCGAACTGGGCAAGCGCAACTCGCCCGAGCGGCTTGTTCATACCGTTTGTAAATGTGCCGGTGATAACACCGTCAACGCCGATTGAAAAGTTCTCTAAAACGCCCATCGGAAAACCGTCCTGATAACTTGCCTTAATATCAGGCTTGTCTGTTGCAAACTGGATCGTCTTAGTAAAGTCCAGATTTACGTCGAAGGCACCTGCACCGCCGGTCGGCGTGATGTTCAGCAGGTTGATGGTCGAGCCACCGATGTTGATCGAGCCGTCTGGGTTAAATGAAAGCGTCCCGGTGTTACCTGCAAGCACCTCTCCGCCTGCTGCGGCTATCGAGTAGTCCCATGTATTTGCGGCGGACTTGGTGAACGAGAACGTCATGTGGTGCCCGGTACCCTGTGAATCATAGACAGTCGCATCTGAAGTGGCAATTTCGCCAACTGCAGCGCTCGCGTTAAGATCGCCGGTAAACGTAACATTCGCGGTTGACTTCGCGACCATCATCTGTCCTATCGGCACACTTACATGGGTTGGGGTCATGCTGGTGTCGATTTCATCAGGCTTGAGAGTATTGTTATTGGCCATCCAGCCCATCACATAGTAACCGGTGGATGGATCAACAAGGTCTTTCTTTAGGTTGATATCGAACGCGCCAACCCTGGTATAGACTTTGCCTTGTCCGGTATCGAGCGCGAAGAAGCCATCACCCTGGATTGCGACGTCGGTGGATTTACCGGTTGATTCGAGTGACCCCTGGGTCATCAGAGTGTCGATCGAGCGGACCATCATACCGAGACCGGCCTGCTCCGGGTTGGAGCCGCCGAGCCCTTCTGAAGGGGCGCTGGCCGAGCGAACCAACTCGTACACCATATCCTGAAACGTTACGCGGTTCGCTTTAAAGCCGACGGTGTTGACGTTAGCGATATTGTTACCGATAACGTCCATTCTGACCTGGTGATTTCTAAGACCTGAAACTGCACTAAACATTGAGCGCATCATAGCGCATCTACCTCCCTAGTTATCCATAGTTGCTTATTATTGTTCTCTGCCCCATGGTGAACTGGCCTCACACAAGTCGCCTCTGTCATTCGGCAACCGATGAACTTCCTCAGAGAGGTCCAGTTCAATCTTCTTTAGACCCTTTACGGATCTGCTTACATGATCACTGCGCTATCGATGTTCGTAAAAACATTCTCTTTGATGTTTTTCTCATCGACCGCCGTGATCACGGTTCTGTTTTTAATGCTCACCACGAGGGCTACGTTATCGACAAGCACGAGCGATTCGCGTGCTCCCTTGCTTGCCGCCTTGTCTACACCGGAGTGAATCCGGTTGAGTTGTGACTCGGTAAGTTTGATATTTCGCGCCTCAAGCCTGGCTTGCGCGTGTGCCGAGAACTTTATATCTTTCCCTATCTCGTTAGCCAAGACGTCCTTAAACGATGGGCCGGATGGCTGTTTGGGATGGGCGTGCTTTATCTTGGTGCTCTCGACGGGCATTATGGGGTTTGTCGGCACGAATATCTTATCTGTCATTTCTTCCTCCTTCCTCGTTGATTCTCATTGCTATCCCTTTGTGTTACTGATTACTATCGGCTTCTGATTAAAAGCCCTGCATATTATTAGTAAATCCTCGCTATGTCGCTCAGTTTTACTTCGGTGCTTCCCACCATGAGGATGGGCTCGCCCCCGACGAACTTCACTTCTTTGACCGCACCTGAGACCTTCGCCACATCCGCGTTACCGTCGCCGTCCTGGTCCTCACCTGTCATCGTGAGCCCGTCGATTTGCTTTCCGATCAGATTGCTCGACTGGGTCAGTTGCGACCACTTGAGCATTTGGTCGAACTTGTCGTTTAAGTTCTGCATCTGCTCGAGTGAATTAAACTGGGCAAGCTGTGAGATATACTCGGTATCCTTTGCCGGCTCGAGCGGGTCCTGGTACCGCATCTGAGTGACAAGCAACTGCAAGAAGCTGTCTTTTCCTAACGCTTCGGTTTGCTTTTTTGGTTGCGTCTGATTACCGGTTGCGCTTGCGTCCTGCGCGCTGTAAATCGCGTTTACCGTCAACTAAATCACCTCCTACGCTAAGAAATTAACTACCTTGTGTCCGTACCTGTTAAGGGTAACCGAAGGCCTTATGCGCTCGATCTCCCCGATGGGCTCCTGGTGGCTCTCCCCCATGAAACTCGCGCCCTTGAACCGCCCAAACCCATGGTTATGGTTGTTGTGGCGGTGGCCAACTGAGACATCAAACCCTTTCACATCAAATCCCTGATCTTCGAGGGCCTGCTTGAGGCTTGAGAGGTTCGACTCCAGTATCTCCTTGACATGGTGCGATGGGGCATCAAGCGCCGCCTTTATGGTTCCGTTCTCCATGACCAGGTGGATCTTGAGTTCTCCCAAGTACTTTGGCTTGAGTTGTATCTTCGCCTCACTCCTGCCTTCGGCCATCAAGACCTCAAATTTCTCGACGACTTGCTTGAGCACATGCTCGGCGTTAACTGCCGCATGTCCGGCAGCGGTTGTTACGGCAGCCTTACTCATCTCGTTGGCAAAAGCCGACTTATTTTCAGCCCCAACTGCGTATGATGGGGTTGAGCTGCTGGTGCTGGTAGTAGTCGTGCCGGGATCCGCCGTGCTTTGATTACCGTTTTGAGAATCCGTAAGAGTGGCGTCTGTATCTGCCGCTTTGACTGCGGTTACTTTTACCGTTGCGTGCACAACGCTATGACCGTTTGGGGTAGTTTTAGTAGTGGTCGAAACCCGGTCTGTAGCTTGTTGGGCATTTACAGCCTCCGCCAGGATATCTGCGGATTTGACAGTTGATTGGGCCTGGTGTTTCCCTTGCGCCACGGCATCTGTTATCTGGCTCTTTGTCTGGCCGGCTTTCGCTTCGTCGCCTTTCAGGTCAAGAACTGGATCCGTAGCTGCATCTGTACTATCGCCCGCATCCTGGTTATCAGACATCCCGATAAGCGATGGATCTACTGCCGGTACTGGCGTGTCTGTCACAACGCTCTCTCTCCCATTAGAACCTTCCATACCAACTACTGGCTGGCCGGGCGTGATATGAAACTTGACCATCAGTTTCTCGCTCAGAAGACCGGTTACGCTATTTGCCATATCGCTTGTTTGCGACCCTTCTCCAACGGATGGGGTCTGCTCTGTTAACCCGATCAGCTTTGCAACCAGCATGTACTGGATCTTAGCTACCTCTTGATCCGAAGAGTGCTTGCCGCTACTGTGCTCAATCAGATGTATCTTTAGTTTGAGCATTTCGGGAAGGTCCTTGGTCAAATCCGCCAGCTTTCCGTGAAGCTCGCCGTCGGTAAGAGACTGCTTGACATTAGCGAAGAGCTTTATCAACACGTTCTTGACATCGCCTGTGTCCTTATCTGAAGCAAGGCTACCCATAATGTCATTGAGTAACGGCATAAGTTCATCGGTTTTGACATCCGCTTTGGCACCTTCTAGAAGCTGGGAGACCAGAGTGAGAAGCGTCTGACCCAACTGCGCGAATGAATCTGCTTTGCCGTCCGTCAGTACCGATGCGATATCCTGGATGTTGTTGGCACCGGTTCCTTGTAGTGCAAGCAGCTGCTGCAATAAGGAGCCTGGCGTTGAATGGGTTGAGTGGGTTGGATCTGAGAGCTGGCCTAGTAGGCTGCTCAACACATCATTGAAACGCGGTGCCCCAGGTACATCTGCAAGACCGGCGGTCGGCGATGAGGTATCGGACGGAGTAAAAGCAATCCCGGCAATTGGAAGTTCTGCTATGTTCATATGTTCACCTCCTTTCATGAGCGTTACTGGGCCGTTTGAAGGCCTAGCTTTCTACTCAGAGCGGCGGCGCGTCCTACATCCATTGCAGCTAAAACCTCGGCGGCGTTTGCCTCTTTCATCCCGCCTAGGATGCTTGTAGCTTCGCTATCCGACAACTTGGCAATAATCTTTGCAGCCTGGTCGGAATCCATGTTTTCATAGATTTTGACCAGCTTTTGCAGCTTATCCTGACCTTCCGGTTGCTCGGAGGGCATGACAAGCGTTGTCGTCGTAGCCGTAGCTAACGTTGTCGATGTCGTCGATGTTGTTGTTGTCCCGGTTTCTTCCTCTGCTGCTTTGGCCGTCTTTTCGGACGTCCTGCTCTTGTTTTTACTATCGACTTTTTCCTTTGCGACATTAGTTTTTTTCTTGTCTCCCGGGAACTTTATTACTCCTGTATATTTGAGCGTGGC
>NZ_JBTSLF010000143.1:0-6589 GCF_054640775.1 Candidatus Aquicultor sp.
TCTTCCGCTCCACCATGCTGCACAAAAATCCGTAATATCTTTTTTACATCACCCCGTTTGGTCGCCCGTGTATAAAGCTTTCCGTCGCTGAAGGTTCCGGCGCCTCCTTCACCAAAACAATAATTTGAATTTGGATTAACCTGGCGGTTTACCATAAGTTCATGGATATCTCTTCTTCTTCCGCTGACTTCTTTCCCCCGTTCTATAACGATCGGTTTAATACCGAGTTCAATTAAACGCAGGGCGGCGAACATTCCCGCGGGACCAAAGCCGATAACCGCAGCTTTTTTATTTCCCGTTACCGGTTTGTACTCAACTGCAATACTTTCTTCAGAAGGCGTTTCATTTACAAACACATCAACAAGCAATTTGTAAACGGGTGATTTTCTCGCATCAATGGAACGGCGGATAAGCCGGACTCCCTTTATCTCTTCTACGGAAATTTGTAACTGCCTTGCTATTTCAGAACGAATGATTGCATCTGAAAATGCGCTCTCCGGCATCAATGTTAGTTCAAGTTGTGTTTTCATATTGTAATAAATTTATGGTGTATTTGTATTATTTTTCCATTGTTCGACCCAATCAGTAAAAGGGGTCATCATGGGAACGGCGGTAATTTTTCCGCCGAAACCAATATAACGATAAACTACCGAATTCAAGTTTGTAACCGGTGTGGCTTCTAAAATATTTTCGTTTATCGTAATTCCATATTTCCGGGCTAATTCGATCGAATATTTAATTATTGAATTTCTTAGTTTATTAAATGCTAAGTCTCTTTTCAATTTGTCTTTCATAACCGCGAACTCTTCGTCATGGGTAAATTCGGGATTCTTTTTGCCAATAACTTTGAAGATTGAATACCCTTCGGGGACTTTTAACGGTCCGTATGTTTCACCAACATTTAGCGTTCCGGCTATTCTTCCGATATCGCCAAATGAAGTTGTGGGAAAGAAACCAAATTCACCGCTGCTGTTTTTAGTAGTCTCGCGCTGTGAATATTGTTGGGCGAGCATTTTAATGTCAACGCCTTCCTTCAATTTTTGAAGAACCGTATCAACCGTTTCAAGCTTGTTCGTAAGGACTTCAACAATGTTTACAAGCGTGGCGGATTCTTTTTTTGCCTGGCGTTTTGCATAATATGCAGCAACCTCGTCATCACTTACTTTTGCAGAATCGAGGAACTTGCTTTGCATTGCCTGCTGTAATAAAAAATCTTTCCAGATGTTAAAAGATTCTTTTACTTCCTTAGTCTGTTCCAGTTTTTGTTTGTATCCTTCATCGGCAAGGATTTCCCGCTCAATAAACTCTCTCGTTTTTGCATTTAGGATTGAAAGAACATGCTTTAGATCGGAGGTGGTAAAACCGGGATCTTCAAAATTTAGGAACCGGATAAAATTCTTTAACGGGATCTTCTTTTTCTCCAGCTTAATAAAAACGTTTGAAAGAGAATCCGCAAGCAGCGTATGTTCAAGCTTGTAAAAATCTTCGGTGCTTAAATAAAGTTTATCCTCTTTATTTTTTCTGCCGGTTTCTTTTGCCTCTAAGAGTATAACAACTTTTTCGCCGGTTAGTTTCAATAAAGAAGCTTTGGCTTCAACTTTTTTATTTAGAAAAATTGTTTTCATGTACCGGAGATAAAATTCCCTTTCAGCCCGTTGACGGGCAATTTTTTTTATTGCTTGATATTCGCTTTCCCAGCCTTGAGATTTTTCTAAGATCGGTTCATATCTTTTTATGATGTGGTAAATATACCAGCCATCCTCAAAATGGATTGGCGCGGTGTTGGCATTTTCCGGCAGAGAGAATATCTGCCTTTCTAAATTTTGATCTTCCATCCCAATTTCAAAAGTGATGGTGTCTTTTGATTGTTCGGGTAATTCGACAATAAGGCTATCGAACGGCAGTCCCTTGGCTAAGAGATTGGAATAATTGTTTATTTCTTTTTCATCTTTTGAGTACAACGCATGAGTAAAAACTTTGGTTGCGTTTGCAAGATACTGCGAAAGAAGAAGCTGTGCTTTCCCGCCCGCTTTTTCACTTACTTCTTTGTTGTAGAGCGCGTCGCGCACGAACATTTTTTCAAATTCATGAAGACTGTACGCAGTAATTTCCGCAGTATCAAGTTTTTGGTCAAGAGCGGCTTGGGCGAATAATTTTTCAAAAATTATCCCGTAAAGGAACTCCTCTTTCAGTTGGGGAGTAATTCCCTTCATCTGCCTGTCAAGCTGCGGCATCATCTCGTAACGCTGAATGAATTCTTTCCGGGTAACGGAAATATTTCCTATTTTTGCGATAACTTCATCATCGGTTTGCGCTTTTACTTGAATCATCAAACTAAAACTGAGAAGAAGAAAAACGTATTTTAGCATGCACTATCTTTCGTGATTAATTGTCTAAAATTACAAATAATTCTTTATCAAATTAAACCAGTTTATAATGCCTAAGCAAAATTTTTTGAGGACTAATTGAAAAAAAAACATGCTAAAACAATTGCGAACAAAAACGTTGAACCTCTACACGAAAAAATAACGCCAAAGAATCCGCCAAAATGGTTCTATGCGGTTCCTTTTCTTCTCCCAGTCATTTTAATACTTCTCCTTGAGCTGACACTCCGATTGTTTCATTACGGAAAAAATGTTGAGACATGGATTCCTTATCATCCGAATCTGCCCGGTAAAATTGTTTTAAACACCGAAATAGCTTACAAATATTTTTTTACAACAAAAGGGATTCCCTCTTCAATCTTTGATCCTTTTGACGCGGTAAAAAAGCCGGGAACATTCCGTGTATTTGTTTTAGGGGAAAGCAGCGCCGCGGGCTTCCCTTTTGACCCTACCGGGTCATATTCACGTTACATCCGCGACCGCCTGCAGTTGGTTTACCCTGCACAAAATATTGAAGTTGTGAACGTAAGCATGGCGGCAATCAACTCGATCGTAATAAAAGATATGCTGCCGGAAATATTAAAACAAGAACCCGATCTGATTTTGCTTTATGCAGGACATAACGAATATTACGGGGTTTTCGGGGCTGCTTCACAATCGTGGTTTGCCGGTAATACAACGATGATCTCTTTAGTGCTTTATTTGAATAATTTCAAAACGGTTGAGCTCTTACGAAACGGAATAAACGGGATTTCTTCATGGTTCAAAAGCGATGGGCAGAGTTCCGGAGCCACTTTAATGGCGCGCATGGCAAAGAACAATCTGGTTCCGTATCAATCACCTTTATATAAGGCTGGATTAAAGCAATTTGAAAATACATTGACGGATATAATTCAAGAAATCAAAGAGAAGAATGTTCCTCTTATCATCGGAACTCTAACTTCTAATATAAAAGATCAAACTCCATTTGTTTCTTTAAATGAAAAACAAAGTGAGTCAGCCGATTACTTCTTTCAAAAAGCGAAAGAGGTTTTGCACCAAGGAAATTCAATTGAAGCGAAGAAATATTTTATAAGGGCGAAGGCGTTAGACGCTTTACGGTTCCGCGCCCCTGAAGAGATAAACAGCATTATTAAAAAACTTGCCGTAAGTAATAACATTCCTCTTATTGATTTTGAGGATGCGTTTAACGGTTTAAGCAAAGATGGGATTGCCGGAAATAATTTGTTTGTCGATCATCTTCACCCCACACTACATGGTTATATGGTGTTCGGTAAATTATTTTATGAAGCAATGGAAAAGAATAATTTTCTGCCTGCTTCCACTCCGCAAAGTATTTCCGACGCGGTACAGGATTCACTTGTTGTAAAGAATTTTCCTTTTACACAGTTGGATTCTACTATTTGTTCATACCGGCTCATTTCATTAACGGCAGATTTCCCTTTTGTTAAAAATGGGAAGAAGAAAGAATTACGAGAATTGGTTCAATTGAGAGATTACAGCGATTCACTAGCGTATAGAGTTATCGCTGAGAATTATTATTGGGAAGGAGCGCATAAATTGCTTGCCGTTGCATATAAAAAGGAGAAAAATGTGGATGGATACGTCCATGAATATGACGCCTTGATAGGGCAGTTTCCCTATTCGAAAAGTAACTATAAATCAGTTGTAGAAACTTTAATCGGTGCAAAAAGGTATCCGGAAGCCTATGTTTATTTAGAGCAATATTACCGTTTGCAACCCGATGCTTTTTGTACTAAATGGCTCGGGACAATTAATCTTTTGAATGATAATTATGATGCCGCAATGAAGTATCTGGATGAAAGTCTTTCCTTTAATCCAAGAGACGCGCAATTGCTCTGGAATCTTTCCGGTTTGTTTATAAGAAAGCATGATTATCAGAACGCTTTACTCTATGTTAATAAATGTTTGCAAGTTGAAAGGAATTTTCCCGGTGCCGCGCAATTAAAAGCGCAGATTGAACAAGGGATGTAGGATATAGATTTGTCAGTAATAAGCAAAGTTTAGGCAAAAAGGAATTGCGAGGTTGAAGTTTTATTGATTAGGATGGGAGTTTCATTTGTTAGGGTGCAAGTACTGTTCATAAGGACATTAGTTGCATTTAGACGGATGGAAATTTCATTAGTAAGGATGTAAGTTGTAATTAGTATGATGAAACTTTCATCTATGGGGATGTGAGTTGCATCAAAAGGGGTGTTTGTTTCATCTGTGCGGATGTGAGTTGCATCAAAAGGGATGGAAGTTGCAATTATTAGGATGGAAGTTTGAACTATAAGGATGAATGTTTCACTTATAAGGATGTGAGTTGCATCAAAAGGGGTACAAGTTTCAACTATTAGGATTGAAGTTTCATCCATGCGGATGAGTGTTTCACCTATAAGGATGGAAGTTGCAACTATTAGGAACGAAGTTGCAGCTATACGGGAGGTTGTTTTATCTATAAAGGGGGATGTTTCTCATTTCATGTTACTCCTTTTTTTGATACTGAAACCGGTCTCTTAACAGAGGAAGTCTTTTATTTAATTAGTCATGTTATGCAAAATAATATATTGAATTGCCACGACCTTCAGGTCGTGGAATAATTAGCAAAAAAGTAAATGGCTTTAGCCAAAACAAATGCTAAAATTGGGCTAAAGCCCAGGACTTCTTGTTAATTTAGTCCCCGACATAAATGTCGGGGCTATTCAATAATAAAGAACCCCCGGCATAAATGCCGGGGTTAATTAATAATGTTGCCTGCGTAAATAAATTTACTACTTATTTTCAAGGGCGTGTAAATTTTAAAGCGCTTAGCTGCTTGTATTGGGGACTTGTTGTACCGAATACACTTATTACATATTTCTTAACATCAACAGATATATCAACTATACCGGTTTTGAGCTGGTAGAGGGTTTTGTCCCGCGCAACCCTTGCATTGCTTAACGCAGTGTAAGCGTTTATTACAGCGGTGTTGGCTGTTTTCATATTTGCGTGCAAGGTTGTTAATGCCGCAGTCGTTAAGTCGGTTTCGTTTGGAGCGTAGCCGGGCTGGGCGGATAAGAGTTGGACGAGTTTGTCCATATTGTCAATGCGGTTATCAAAACCCATTTGAGAGGCTGAAATGTTTTTTGCAGTTTCTTCTTCGGGAACTGCAGGGTCTGGAGGAGGAGGAGAATTTTTAGGAGTGGCTCTTCTTCCTTGAATTTTTCTAGCAATAGTTTTTGCGTTGTCGACTACTTGCGCGGGCACGTCGCTTGCGGCAAGGGCATTAACAACACGGGTGATAAAAGTGCTTAACGGTTCAAAAAGGATTTCACGTGCGGCAACCGCGTTTGCCCAGGGAGTTTGCGCTGCATTTACTTCCGCCATTTTATTTTCGGCTTCGGTATGCAGTGCGATTAACGCCTCAAGCTTGATTGGATTTTTAGCCGGGTTGTAGCTTGAGCCGTAACCGGTGCAAAATGAGATAAGGTCTTCAAAATTAGCTACATTCTTTGCATGACCTGTTTCCAGTGATGACATGACATTTCTCCTTAGAATGTTATTAAAAACAAGAACTTATTTGTTCTGCAAAAATAAGTGAAAAATGATTAACAAAAGCAAGGATTTTTAAAAATATTTTTTGATGGGTGTGAGGGTAGTGATTAACTAGAAAAAGAAATGGTGCTTTATGGTGGGTAAATCTCAGAAATTACATAACACCCTTTCAGGACTTTGTTAATTATTCTTTTTAATGTCATGGAGCTGCACCCCATGTTAGAAGCTTTCGCCCCTCCGGGGCTTTAATTTTAGTATTCAAAAGTGTTCTTATTCCATTTTTGCAGAATATTAGTTTTGTTATTTATGGACTGAGGATTTTGAAATGATGCTTTGAATGAATAATACAATAGTATTATAAGTCATACAAAATGATTACATACAATTAACAACTATACAAAATAAAAAGCCGGCTCAAAGTAATTATTTGAGCCGGCTTTTTTATTAAGCTAACCGATTATAAGCATTAGCGGTGTGGATTAAACACAAACATTATTTAACTAACATCATTTTCTTAGTTGAAATGTAATCATTTACACGTAATTGGTAAACGTACATGCCGCTTGCAAGTGATGAGGCATCGAATTGAACAGAGTATCTGCCTATTTCTTTCTGCTCATTTACAATTGTCATTACTTCGTTACCAAGTATATCAAATATCTTTAACG
>NZ_JBTSLF010000144.1:0-6558 GCF_054640775.1 Candidatus Aquicultor sp.
GGTCCCAACACCACCTGGCCCAATCCTTTCCTACCCCGGTCCACTTACCGGTGCAAACAAATGTCTCGCTTAATGAGGTCAATCCGTCGGCAAGCGCGCCCATTAAGGTGACCGGCTTAAAGGTAGAGCCGGGCGGGTACGACATCAACGCCCTGTTGTTAAGCGGGTAGTTGTTTTTCTTATCGATAAGCTCCGCCCAATTCTTCTTGGAGATGCCGCCGATGAAAAGCTCCGGATTATATGTCGGATAGCTGGCTATCGCGACGATTTCGCCGTTTCGTGGGTCCATAACCACCGCCGCTCCGGCATCCGCCCGTGCACCCTGATCGGCTTTACCGGTCCGGTGCGCCCGGTCGATGGCATCCTTTAGCGCCTGCTCGGTTATTTTTTGAATGTTGAGATCGATGGTGAGCATAAGGTTATGTCCCGGAATCGGGTCCTGGCTTTTTATAACGCTGAGTGGCCTACCCGAGGCATTCACCTCGACCTGCTGGCTCCCCTTCTGCCCCCTGAGAAGCCCTTCAAAAGTGCTCTCAACACCGGATTGGCCGACGATATCGCCCGGAGAAAAGTCACCTGTATTCTTAAGTTTTACGACCTGGGTGTCGGAGATCTCACCCATATACCCAAATACGTGAGCCCCGAGATTGCCAAACGGGTAGCCGCGGATGGATTCGGTGATGACGTCCACTCCAGGAAGTTCCATCTTGTGTTCCTCAATATAGGCAAGCGTCTTGTCATCGACATCGCGCATGATGACTCTCGGTTTGAGCGGGTCGGACCGTTTCTCCGCAAGCCTCTCCTTGATATCGCCAACCGACATCTTCAGGATCTTTGAGAGTTTGCCAGTGATCTCGGGATGTTTATCTGCAACCGGCGGCGATAACGAGACCCCGATACTCGGGCGGTTGTTGACGAGCACCTTACCGTTGCGATCGTAGATAAGCCCGCGCGGCGCCTCGATCGGGATGACCCGGATATAGTTGCCCTCGGCAAGCTCCATATACTTCTGCCCGCCCATGACCTGCAGGAACCAGAGCCTACTCAACAAGACTACGAAGATACCTATCGCGATAAACGTCAGCACGATCAGTCGCGGTCTAACATCTTCAGGCTTTATATTCTTATCTAATGTCGAATCGACTAGTTTCATAACATTTCTCTGTTGTTAGCGATTAGCGATTAAAAACCCACTCTCGACCCACACCAATCGCTAGTCGCCAGTCGCTACTCTCACTCATACTTCCTGGCTACATTGATTGAGGGTGTTTCTTGTTTAAACACGAGGAATCGGCGGACGATCAGGTAGATAAGCGGGGTAAGAAGCGCATTGTAGATCGCCGTCGGAAGAATCACCTGAAGCATCAGCACCTTTATCGGTGTGATTTCGCCCAGCAGGAACATAAACCCCACATAGACGAATTCGTTGAGCCACGTTGCGATGAAAATCGCAAGCATCGGCAGCAGGATGCTTTCGACGAAGATCGTCCTCTGTACCAGTCCCGCGAAAAACCCCACGATCGATTTACTTACCAGGCCGAGCCCCACGTGCATGCCGCCGGCAAGATCACCCAGGAATCCCCCGAAAAAGCCTGCAATCGCACCTACCTGCGCCCCATAGGTAAAACCGTAGAGCGCCGTCACTATGAGGATGATATCCGGTTTGGTCCCACCGAGAGCGATATGCGGGACCAGCACCGCCTGCAAGATAAACGCACCGAGCACGACCAGGCAGGATTGCAGTACCGGCCACATCAGTTGCCCTCCGTGATCGAAACTCCGGGGTCATATTGCAGGATAAGGACTTCTTCTATGTGCGCAAAATCGATAGGCGGCTCGACTTCAACGATTTTATACAGGCTGTAGACCGACTGGCGCACTTTGGCGACCGTTCCAACGTAGAGGTCCCTTGGGAAAATCCCTCCAAGCCCCGAGGTGACGATAATATCGCCGTTTTTAATATCCGAATCCCTGGAGATGTATTGCAACACCAGCCGCTTGTCTTTGAGCTGGCCTTTGATGACACCCACCTCGCCCGTTCGCTGCACCTGCACCGAGACACCGCTCTGCGCATCGTTTAAGAGAACGACTTTCGCAACGTGCGACGATGCATCTGAGACCTGACCGACAAGCCCGCCGCCCGCAATAACCGGCATATTATGCTTGGCCCCCGCCGATAGACCCTGGTCGACGATGACTGAAGACCACCAATTGTTCTCGGGCATACCGATAACGTTGGCGGCGATGGTGCCGTATGCTTGCTTTTGCTTAAAATCGATGAGTTTTCGTAAGCGGTCGTTTTCGGCTTCGAGGCCGTGGCGCGCGAACAATTCGCTTTTAAGCGCCGATACTTCTTTTTGAAGCTCCTTGTTTTCGCGTTTAAGCTCACCAAAGTGCGCAAGATAATCCCAACCGTCCCTCACAGGAGTGAGCGCTGTAGTCACGGCCGCTTGCAACGGGGCTGTTGCCGCCAGTACCAGGCGTTGAGCCCGGTGGATGGGGCCATCCTGACCTTCACGAAAGTGAATGGTAAGCAGAACCATACTTATAAAAATAAGCCCGAAGAGAATCAGGTAATTGCGTTTACCGAAAAACTCCGGCATAAAAACTCCTTATAAATAACTGTCAGCTCTCAGCTTGCAGCTATCAGCTTTGGGCGCATATGCTTCAGATCCCTGCTGATGGCCGGCAGCCGACAGCTGACAGCTGGTCGTTATCGTGATGATGTACCGATGAGCACTTTTCTGAGCGTCTGTATCTCGCTGAGGGCTATACCGCTTCCCATGGCCACACAGCTCAAGGGGTCGTCTGTCACATGGACCGGCATTCCCGTCTCCTGTCGTATCCTCTCGTCGAGGCCTTTTAGAAGCGAGCCGCCGCCCGTCATGACAATCCCTCTATCCATAATATCACTTGATAGTTCCGGCGGGGTCTTCTCAAGCGTTCCTTTTATCGCAAGAACTATCGCCGAAAGCGGTTCTTCGATCGCCGCACGTATCTCCTCAGATGAGAGGATGACGTTTTTAGGCAGCCCGGTTAAGAGGTCGCGCCCTCTGACCTCGGCGTCCTCTTCATCGCCCATTGGATAGCCGCTTCCGATCTCGATCTTTATCTCCTCGGCGGTGCGCTCGCCTATCATGATATTGTATTCCTTTTTGACGTGGTTCATTATCGCCTCGTCGAACTCGTCGCCGCCGATTCGAATCGACTGGCAGGTGACGATACCGCCGAGCGATATAACCGCGACTTCGGTGGTTCCCCCACCGATATCGACAACCATGTTGCCTGTGGGCTCCTGAATGGGCAGGCCCGCGCCGATAGCTGCCGCCATGGGCTCTTCTATCAGGTAGACCTCGCGTGCGCCCGCATGAAGCGTGGCCTCAAACACGGCGCGCCGCTCCACCTCGGTTACCCCGGATGGGACGCAGATTACGACCCTCGGCCTCACGAGTTGCTTGCGATTGTGTATCTTTTGTATAAAATGCCGCAGCATCGCCTCGGTCACATCGAAATCGGCGATAACGCCATCCTTCAGCGGCCTGATGGCGACGATGCTCCCCGGCGTGCGGCCGATCATTCGCTTGGCGTCTACCCCTACAGCTAATATCTTGCCCGATGTCTTATCATAGGCAACAACCGAAGGCTCAACCAGCACGATGCCCCTTCCCTTAACGTGGACGAGAGTATTGGCGGTACCCAAATCAATCGCCATATCCCGACTTAGCGGCATCGCTAAAAAATCAAACATTGGTGCTCCTTTCGGCTACATTAAGCTATATTCCTTAAGGCTGACGAAACGGCCGTCCCCTAGAATAATATGGTCTAACAGATCGATCCCCAGGATACCGCCCGCCTCAGAAAGGCGCTTGGTGACCCTGATATCCTCGGCGCTCGGCGTCGGGTCCCCGCTGGGATGGTTATGCACGACGATAACCGCAGCGCCGTTGTGCCTGATTACCGTTTTATACAGCTCTCTCGGGTGCACGACCGATGAACTCAGGCTCCCGATGGACACGTCGATAACCTTTAACACCTGGTGCTTTATATTCAGCACCAGGGCTTTGAAATGCTCACGGTCGAGGTCGCGCATATCGGACATGAGAAGTCGTGCGACGTCCTCGGGGGAACTGATGGTAAACCGCTCGGCCGGCGACGCCGCTCCGAGACGCCGCCCCAGCTCGAGCGTCGCCAGGATTTTTGTGGCTTTTGCCTTCCCTATCCCATCGATATCGCAGAGTTCCTCAACGGTTGACCGCCCCAGAGAACCGAGCGATTGGAAGTGCGATAACAACTTCTCGCTAACTTGAACCGTAGTCTTATTTTTTGTACCAGTACCCAACACTATAGCCAGTAATTCAGCATTTGACAAACTGCCTGCACCAAACTGGATAAGCCGTTCCCGTGGCCTCAATTCAGGCGGCAATTGCTTGATGGTCAGATGTCCGTTCCTCTCGGTCAATGCCCCTCCCGCATCGAAGAGAATCAATTTACGCAATATAATTCTATCGGATACAGCTATATATGTCACCAACCGTTAAATAGAAGCCAGAGGAATTGCGAAGGGTTTTAGGCTGATTTCTCCAGGCTGGTGAAGTGCCAGGGGATACCGCGGCGGTGGGTGTAGAGGTAGTAGCGCTCGATGCTTTCTTTGACTATATGAAGGTAGGAGCCGTAGCGTATGGTTTTATAGTTTTGGGCCATCGCGCATACATAACCGAAGTCGGAGAGCAGATAGAGGTTTCTGACTGCATCCTCCGGGCTGAAATACACCTTATTTGTCCCGTTTACCTGCGCTTGGATATTGGTTGCGGCAATTTGTCCCTGGTCGATGGCGAGCGTGGCCACCTTTGGGACAAACGTTTTGCTGTTGAACCACGTCGCATCGCCTGCGACATAGATATCTGGGTATGCCATGGAGGTCAAGTCGGCGTTAACCGGTATAAACCCATCGGGCCCCGAAGACCCGAACCTTCTAAGAAGAGGTGGGGCCTCAAGTTTACCGACTGCGCATATCAAATCCGACGGCACCTCGGTGCCTCCCTCTAAGAAGGCCGTACCGGGCCGCGCTGCGATCAATCTCTTCCCAAGGTATAAGTTGATGCCGCGCTGCTCAAAGTTCGCAGTGAGCTTGATGCAGGCCTCTCTTCCAAGGTGGATGAGGAGCATGTGCTTTTCGTCTGCAAGATTAAGGGTGAAATTATCGCGTACCCCTTTTGTTCTAAGATAGATATCTATCCATCCCAGGAACTCGGCGCCGGGGCCGGGGCGCTCCCCTTCTATCGCAAAGGTAATCGATCCGCCCTCCATCGCGTCGATATCATCGGTGAGTTTTAGTGCGTCTTCTATATCGCACGGGAAAAGAACATTCTTGCTGCCCCGGATATGGCTTCTCTTCGACCTCCAGCCTGCGGCGATAACCAGGTAATCGTAGCGAAGCGTGTCCCCGCCATTTAGTATAACCTGCTTCTGGTCGGGCTCGATTGCCGCTGCATCATTTCGGACAATTTTTATCCTCTTTGGGCTTAAGACCGGCTCTATCTCGATAGATATCTCCTCAAGCGTCCTTCGCCGTGGCGGCAACCAGATAAGACTCGGCGTATAGACCATCTTCTCGCCACTGCTGACCACCGAGATATTCATATCGGATGAGGCAAGCGCTCTCAATAATAGCGCCGCCTCCATGCCGGCAAAACCACATCCGATAACTACGACATCCTTTGTCCGACCGCTCACGACCCGACCCCCTTTTCTCTCAACAAGTTCGCGGGCATTGTTAGATATATTCCCGTTTTGAGAAAAACAAGCACGGGTTATTTTCCCTGCTAAATTGGTAAATACACAGTAGACGGCAGTGCAAATAAAGGAGGGTTTCCGATGCGACCGCACGGTCACTTTACGGGTGGAGATATTTCGAGGCTTAGAGAATTGCAGCATAAACCCGAGAGAATCAAGAAGGAAGAGGTCAAAAAGCTCATCGACGAGGGTGAGAACCCCGTCATCCTTGATGTTCGGGACCCGGAGGACTACGAGCACAGCACCACCAAGATAAAAGATTCGGTGCGGATACCGGCCGCCCACGTCCGTTCAGCGATCAATCAGCTGCCAAAAGACAGGCCCATCATCACCTACTGAAGATGACCCCACGAGGAGACAAGCGCCTGGGTGGCGCTTATGTTACGCAGCCACGGCTTCACGAAGGTCTGGCCCCTTAAAGGAGGAGACGCCGAATGGGAAGCGGCGGGCTACCCCATCGAGCCGAAAGACTGATTTTAGATTAGCGGCCACCATCAACGGGTATATTAAAATCGGCACTGGATTGCTTACAAGGCAGACAGGCGCACGAGATTTAGTGCATGACTCTGGAGGTACCTTACGTTGGCAGAAGCATATTACGACCTCGCCATCATCGGTGGCGGCCCCGGGGGATACGCGGCGGCACTGCGGGCAGCCGAACTCGGCCTTAAGGTGGCCGTTATAGAAAAAGACAAGGTGGGCGGGACATGCCTGCACCGTGGGTGCATCCCGACGACCAGTCTGCTGCAGTGCGCGCAGGTGCTT
>NZ_JBTSLF010000145.1:0-6523 GCF_054640775.1 Candidatus Aquicultor sp.
AGCTCTCTGGCCGTTTCCATATCGCCGTCCAGCGGCCCCCCATCGGTAGCTGTAAGGAGCACCTTTGGACCGCATACTGGGCAGGCATTCGGCTCTGCATGAAAACGCCTGTTTAGAGGATCGGTGTACTCTGCCGCACAGTCCTCGCACAGCTCAAAGGCATGCATGGACGTATTTTTGCGGTCGTAAGGAGCTGTACGCGTAATAGAAAAACGGGGGCCGCAGTTTACGCAGTTGGTAAAGGCATATCCGTACCTGCGGTCGCCGGGGTCTCGATACTCTCGCAGGCAATCGGCGCAGGTGCCGACATCCGGCGGAATGGATATCTCGGTATCGGGTGCGGCCTTGCTTTCGTGGATAAAAAAGGCGCTAAACCCCTCGGATTCCACGTCGCGTGCCGTAAAGTTCTCGATAGTCGCAAGCGGCGGGGGTGAGGTGCGAAGTCGTTCCTGAAATGATGCAATGGTCTCTTTGGGGCCTTCAAGTCGTAAGGTAACACCGGCGGTTGTGTTGATGACCCAGCCGTTGAGGCCCAGGGTAGATGCCAGTTTATAGACATGGGGACGAAAGCCCACACCCTGGACGGTGCCCGTGATGTGAATCTCTACCGCGCCGTGTTCTTTCACGATCTATTTAAGCACTTTCAAATGATTGAGCGGCCAAAATACGCAGACGGCTTTCGCAATCACGTTTTCCTCCGGGACAAAGCCCCATTCGTGGCTGTCGTAGCTCTCATTACGGTTATCCCCAAGGAAAAATAGCATACCTTCCTTTACCTTGACCGGACCATACGGGTACTGGGGCGTGCTCGCTGCATCGACTTTGTAGGTCTTGCCGTTTACATACAACACACCATCACGGACTTCCACCGTATCACCGGGAAGCCCGATCAACCGCTTTACATAGGGGGCAGCATCGGGGTCGGCGTTGACCCGCGTCGGTACCTTAAAGACAACGATATCGCCACGATGCGGTTCTTCAAAATAATACAATGCTTTTACAGTGAATATACGGTCACCGGGGGCAATTGTGGGATCCATCGACCCGGTCGGGACCAGCCTAGGCTCCGCCACTGCCGTCCGAATACCAAACGCCAGCACAAACGCGATGACGGCCAAAAATATAAACTCGCTCAACGTCTCCCAAAATCGACGTGCCATGTACACAACACCTTTCTCATCCATACCGGCACCAACCTGTCTTTAGGATCTTAGGCACCCGATTTATTTAAATATACATCCATCCCCGTTATATATCCAACACTAACAAGAACCACCAACAAGAACGAATGTCCCCGGGTATCCGGACTATAATAATCCGCAAACAGCCCTCACACTAGTTAATACCCAAACCAACCAACCTTTAGCCGCTAAAGGCCAACGGTCTACTATCAACCTTTGCTTGTCATTTATTCACCCAAAACAGTTTCGGCTACTTGTTTAAGCGAGAGTTGCTTGTCCATGCTCCACTTCTGGAGCTGCTTGAACGCATCGGCCTCGTTGAGCCCGTGCTCTTTCATGAGCACCCCTTTAGCCCGCTCGACTATCTTACGCACTTCAAGCCGCTCTTCAAGGCTTTTGACCTGGCCCTCGAGCTCTTTCATCTCAAGAAAACGGCTTCGCGCAACCTCGATCGCGGGCAACAGGTCGGATTTATCGAAGGGTTTTACGAGGTACGCCATCGCGCCCGCTTTAATCGCCTCTTCAACCAGGGTTTTCTGGCTATAAGCGGTAAGCATGACCACAGGGCATATACCCGCAGCCGTTATCGCCCTCGCCGCTTCGACACCGTTCATCCCGGGCATCTTGATATCAAGGATGGCCAGGTCGGGGCGTAAGGTTTCAGCAAGCTCGAGCGCCGTTTCTCCATCCCAGGCCTCGCCAACGACCGCATGGCCGAGTTCGACCAGCATCTCTTTTAAATCGAGCCTGATTATCGCTTCGTCTTCGGCTATCACTATCCGCAACCGCGCCATCGCTACTCCTTACCCGCCTGCTCTACCGGCACTTTTATCGTGACCTTAGTGCCGTTCTCGCTTTGCATATCCCAGGTCCCGCCAAGCTCATCCGTTACCAACGTGTGCACTATCTGCAACCCTAAATTGCTATTCTTACCGATATCGAAACCCGCCGGCAACCCCGTACCGTCATCGCTCACGGCCATCGTGAGCGTTTTGCCGCGCCTCTCAAGCGAGATGACGATTTTCCCGCTATTGCGCCCCTCAAAAGCGTGTTCGACTGCGTTTTGCACAAGCTCTGTCAGGACAAGCGCGAGCGACGTCGCCATCGGGGATGGGATCTGTCCGCCCGCACCCCTGGTCATTATAGTTATCTTCTTATCCGGGCGCACCAGACTACTCTGAATCATCCCGGTTATGTTGCCTGCGATTTCTTTAAAATCGAGCGTGCCGCTGCCGCTTTGCGAGAGTATTTCATGGACGACCGCGATGCTCGAAATACGCCCGACGCTCTCAAGAAGCGCTTGGCGTGCCTCCGGCGTCTCCATCCTGCGCGACTGCAACCGTAATAGGCTCGCTATCGTCTGCAGGTTGTTTTTCACCCGGTGGTGGATCTCCCTGATCGTCGCCTCTTTTATCTTGAGCTGCAGCTCGCGCGCTCGCACATCCGTGACGTCGCGAATAATCGCGACTACGCCCTTGACATGTTCTTTTTCAATCAGCGGGATGGCCCGCTTGATAACCGTCATGTCCTTCTCGGTCACCTCGCGCCGCACCGCTTTTCTATCCTCAAGCGCACTTAAGACCGGCGTCTCATCCAACCCTATCTTATAAATCGACTCGCCCACGAGCGCATCGACGCCCAGGCGCCGGTAAATCATGACCGCATTCGGGCTGGCATAGGTGATAATCCCATTGAAGTCCACCCGCAGCAGCCCGTCACCCGCCTCCTTCGAAGACGGAAAATTAATCCCAGTATCAACGCCGGCCTCTATCATCTCGATAAGGTCGTCCGCCGACGCCATGTACATCTGCTCCATCTCGCTCGGCCGCCACTCCTCCGGGGAACGCCGCTCGCTCGTCATGACCGCGATAACCTTTGCCCTCTCCCTTATCGGGATGGCGCAAATCCTGATAACGGCATCGTTAAACTCGCCGTATCGTTCCTCGACACGCACGCCGCGTCTAAATGCCTTGGTTATCGCTTCAAGGGGATGTTCGAAGACCTGACCGATGATGTTATCGGGGCGTACGGATATCGAGGTATTCGGCTTAGCCGCCGCCACTGCTACAACACCGGCCTCGGCCGGGCAGTAAATAACGATGTCCGAATAACTTAAATCAGCGATGAGTTGGATATTTTTGCCCAGCGCTTCGATCTTTTTTATCTGCTGATCGCTTAACCCAGCGACCTTAAGAAACGGATTTGCCAATTGCAAATGACTTCCTCCACAGAGGGCTAAATTGAGCCCCTTTTACCCTTATGATTCTAGCATTTTACCCGCGTTTTTGCACGTCCGCGCGCTACTGGACGCCAAACGTGAGCTTGCCCCATATACCATCGCTCACCAGGCGTTTATCGTTGCGCATCGGTGGTTAAATCATTATACTTGCAGGCATGTGTCAATTTAGAGTCTGGTTGCTGCGAGGTACAAGTGTTTATAGCTAGAACGGCCAACCCGAAGAACCATGTCAAAGCACTTATCGTAGGAATTTTCATCACTGTTGTCGCATCGCTGTACCTTTTTGGGGCAAAGGTCATCGCCCAGTCACCCACGCACAAGAGCATGGCCGCCCAGAGCATGCAACGCACGTTACACCGGTACTCGACTATCCACGAGAAACCAACACCCACAACGAGTGATACTGTAAATAATCTCGTAAATACAACGACCGCCCTTGCAATGAATATTAATCACAACACCGAGGTAGCGCGGGGCTCGTCACACAAGGCCGCCGCCTTATCAAAGACAACAAAAGTTCAGCCGCCCAAACCATCCTATCATATTGGTCAAACACGCGGTTTTAGCATTTACGACGACAAAGGCCGCAAAGAAAGAACGTTGAAAGCCAAGCTGCTGGCGGACGGAAAGCACACCTATATCTGGGTGGATTCCACGAAGTACATTCCGAAGAATACCCTATCAAAGCTGATCACGCGATTCGATAAGGGCATCTACTCGCGTGATATGGATTGTTTCAGCAACGCATCCGGGCGCAAGCGCGCAAAGTACGTCAATATCCTGATAACCGACCTTAATGGCCTGGACGGCTACTTCGACGCAAACGACCTCTCGGGACAAAACAAGATGAAGCTCCTGTATCTGGATGGGGATCTTATTAAAACCACGCCGGGCGAGGCGTACAACACGCTCGCCCACGAGTTCGAGCACCTGCTGTTCTACTTGAGCAACGGCGCCGACGTCGAGTGGCTCGACGAGGGCATGGCCGTCTACGCCGAATACATCAACGGCGGCTTCCCCACCACCTACGTCGACGATTACCTGCGCGACCCGAACGTCAACCTGGCAACCGGCTTCACTACCGACGACAACAACTCCTACGGCGCCGCCTTCCTCTTCGTCGCCTACGCCGCCAACCAGGTCACCCAATCCCACGCCTCCATCCCGAAATTCACCCGCGCCCTCATCGAAAACTCCCCCAAAGGATTAAACGGCGTAAACATCGTCCTCCACCGCTACAGCAAAAACCGCTACAAAGACTCCTACGGCGAGATATACAAACCCCAACAACTCGTCAACTTCGGAACCAAACTACAAAACAAAGCCCAATAGCCACCAAGAGACATATCGTTTCTTTCGATTTAGTAACGTTATTCTGGTGGATTGCACCTGCTACACGGTGTATATCCTTGCGCCTGTGCATCAGAGAGACTAATGGGAATATCGCTTCGGCTTAAGTATTGGCAGCCTGCACTATGATACTTTTCACCAGTTCTTGTGATATGAACAGTGACATCTGAACCGGCCGATTGTTGATTACCTTGAGGTGCAACTGTAGTTGGAGGTGCATAGCCCGGTGGTTGGCATACTTTACATGCCCTATATCCTTTGGCTTGGGCGTCTTCAGCTGAGCTAAACCAGATGAGGTTTCCTGGATTGATTTGATCTACATAAGTGCAACTTGGATAATGGTAGACATTTGATTTGATGCTTCCAGCGAATTCGCCTGCAGGTGCTGCTGTAGTGTTTGGTGTTTGCGGTGCGGTAGTTGCGGTAGTCAGTGCGTTAGTCGTTGGGGACACATTGGTTTGTTCAACAGCCTTCTCTGTCGAAATAGAGCCTTGAGATAAATCCGGTTGCTGTTGGTCCGATGAGCATGAAGTCAGGGCCATTAGTGAAATAAATACGATAGCAGCAGTTGCAATAATCTTTACTGCTTTAGGCCAAGTGATTTTCTTCCATGCTTGCCAAGCACCTATTATAGGCCCTAAAATGATTGCTAAAACTATCCCCCACCAGGTCTTATACCATACTCTCTGTTGAAATTCGCCTTTGGGCTCAAGTTGCTTATCGTTACCCACAATACACTCTCCTTATTAGCCTAGCGATAGAAGTAACTATAATATACCCATTACTTACGTCAAACGTGAAGCGTTATGGTAAATTTTATAATTTCGTGCGCACATCATCCTTATTCTTAAGGCTCGTTTGAAGCGTAATTAAAACTATTAAGCAGACTTTTAGTTTTGTACACATCGTTAAGCATAAGGCCAAGAAACCACCATATTTCGCGGTGTTGTATAACCGCGCTGGTTTCGCTATAATTTTAGAGTCAAAACAAGTGCTAGACTTTAGCGAAACAGCTGCTAAATGCCATGATTAATGCCGGAGTGGCGGAATAGGCAGACGCGCTGGTCTCAAAAACCAGTGAGGGTAACCTCATGCCGGTTCGATCCCGGCCTTCGGCACAAAAAAAGACCGCCCATCGGCGGTCTTTTTTTTATTTATCCTAAGCTAATCGTTTACTTCCTCAGCTTTTACACATGTTTTACTTTAGCTTTTACGTTCAGCTGATCGTCCTGATATCAACCACATTATCCGGCTTATCCAACCGCTCTTCATCCAATAATCCCTCATTAAGCTCATCATCAGCCTGCTCGCTTATCTCGTTGCTTACCTCACGATCGAGGCCCACCGCGATAACCGCGATGTCGTCGTTGAGTTTGCCGTGGGCGAATGATTGGGCGGCTTCGACGAGCCTATCGGGGATGGTGGCGATTTCGGGGTCGTCCAGCGCCAAGAGGGCTGCGCTTATACCGTCCTCGCCGAAGAAATCGTTGTCGTGGCGCGCTTCAAGCAGGCCGTCGGTATAGAGCAAGATGACTTCTCCATTGGATAGTTTTTCAGTGCTATTCTCATATTCGGTATCATCGAGAACGCCGAGCGGCATCGAACCGATGCGCATCTGCCGCACCGAATGCTCTTTGTAATTGGCGATAATCGGCGCCGGATGTCCCGCGCTCGAACAGACGATATCCCCGGTCAATGGATCGATTGTGATATATGCGATGGTTATGAATTGCCCCGACGCCATCTGGGACGT
>NZ_JBTSLF010000146.1:0-6407 GCF_054640775.1 Candidatus Aquicultor sp.
TATTCAACGGGATTACTGTAGTGAGTGTCTTTACTGTTCAGAACACGCTGAGGATCCGCCCCAGACGATATTCCAAAACTTTCGTCTAATAACTTCTCCACGTCCTTTTTAATACTCTCTTGAAGTAACGGATATTTAAATATTTTTATTGTAAGATTTTGGTTCATACACTTTGAGACGCCAAGTTCTCATCAAGAAACTGTTTTAATCCCTCTAAATCCTGTTTTTCACTATCGTAGTGATATGAAATAATACCTACCGATTGAGCACTTTTGACTGCATCTAGATTGTGTTCAAAATAAATCACGTCGTCTTTGGTGAGATTGTAGTGGATTAACATTTTATTGAAGTACTCTGGATCCACTTTGTCTGGATTATGCTTAAGCGTAAACAATTCATACGGAAGATTAGTTAAACTAAACGGCACTATTTGTTCATCGTTTGCATTACTAAGAATAATTTTCTTGTTGGAATATTTTTCAAGCAATTCATACATGGGTTCAAATACTCCCCTACCTTCTATAACAAAGGTATCTACCGCATCAACTAAAATTGTTTTCATGGTTTTATTAATTTTTTAAAATAGACACACAACTTACTAGAAGTATATACCCTCTCAAAAAACAAATCCATTACAAACAAAAAACACCACAGAGGTGTCTTCATTTTGTGCGCTCAGAAGGACTTTCCTCCGACTAAATTTTTATCGTCATAAAAATTTGTCTAGGCGCCAACTCGCTGTGCTCGTAGCTACTCGCACATGCTCCGTTGTTCAAGTCCTCACAAATACAAAGCAGTTTGTATTCTCTATGCGTCAATATAAAAAACGCTCAAAATGAACGTTTTTTATATTGGTGCTGTAATTATACACTTTGCGCGAACCTTTTTCGAACGGAAACTGAACGAATGAATCAGCCCCGCCACCGCCTCGCAGAGCCTCGGCGGACACCAAAGAAAAATGTTCCTTGCTTTTCGGATTTGCGCGCGACCAATTTCTTCTAAAAAGGAAAGGACATTTTTCTTTGGTGTTCTGCCCTCTAAGTATTCGGGCAGGTGGCGGGACTAATACGGACTCGGTTTTGCCAAAACTATTTTTTGGGGAAAGGATTTCACAAAACACTCGGCTAATCTTTTTTGAATTCGGATGTCGCAAGCGGAGGAGGAGGGGTTTGGGGAGGAATCCTCCGCTTGCTCCACTGTTTTCTTTTGGCGAATTTCGGGCGGGCATAAATTGAGAAAAAGTGTTGTTCATGTTAGTATAGTTGTGAGGGTTAGTTTCAACGCTCATACTTATACTATCATACTATGGAAAGCAAACACAATAAAGAGGTTGGGGATAAAATAAAAGTCTTTCGAGCAAAGCAAGGATTGACACAGGACGCTCTTGCGAGAAAGTGCGATATTCCCTACACAACACTGACCAAAATTGAATCAAATGTTATAACAAAACCGTCAATTCAGACAGTAATGAAAATTGCTGAAGGATTGGGAATAAGTATTGATGATTTAATGAAATAATAACTATGGAATTTTTAAATTCTTTTTTGCCAACATTTCAACACCTCGGTATTTGGGGTTATTGGGTTGTCGCGCTGGTTTCTTTGTTAGAGTCGTTGGCCTTTGTCGGAGTGGTAGTCCCCGGAGCTATTATTGTTGTGCTCGCGGGCTTCTTTTCGGCTCAAGGTTATCTTGATCTTGGGGATTTGATTTGGTTTGCCGCAATCGGCGCGATACTCGGCGATAGTTTAAGTTATTACTTGGGAACACGAGGAACAAAACTTTTTCGCGCGGAAAATAAACTTTTAAAACTTAGCCACTTAGAAAAAGGCGAACAATTTTTTAAGAAGTACGGCAATAAAAGTATTTTTCTTGGCCGATTTATCGGCCCCATTCGGTCAATCGTTCCATTTGTAGCAGGGTTGTCCAAAATGAACAAATGGTCGTTTTTGCTGTGGAATGTGACTAGCGCGTTTTTGTGGGCGGCGGCCCATCTTCTTCTCGGTTATTTTTTTGGTGGGGCAATCAAAACGATAGAAATATGGTCGTCAAGAATGGGAATTTTCCTTTTCTCTTTCTTTTTATTGCTGGTTGTCATTTGGTTTATCGTAAAGAAAAGTGGGTCATTCTTTCATTTTATAAAATCAATACTACTTTCAATAAAAAATGCCGTCATCACTAATCCCGATGTGGAGCGTTTTGTAAAAAATCATCCGAACATTTTTCATTTCATCAAGCAAAGATTAAACAGAGAAAATTTTTCCGGACTCCCACTCACTCTCTTATTTGTCGCTTTTATTTATGTTCTTTCTCTCTTTTTCGGCGTTATTCAAGACATCATCACTTCCGATGTTATTGTTGCGGCAGATACTCGCGTAGCAAATCTTTTATTCGCCTTCCGAGACACCGAGCTGATAAAAATTTTCACTTGGATAACTTTGCTTGGAAAATGGCAAATTGTAGTGAGCGCGACGGTCGTTCTATCTTTTATTCTTTGGTTGTGGAAGAAGAGAATATACTTGCTCCCTCTTTGGGTAACGATTATCGGAAGTGAGATTTTTAACTCTCTCGGAAAATTGGCGTTTCATCGTCCGCGTCCCGATGTTGCGTTATATATTGAAGATACCTTTTCTTTTCCGAGCGGACACGCAACTATAGCTGTTGCGTTCTATGGTTTTCTTGGTTACATCTTATTTCGGCAAATAAAAAAGTGGAAGTATAAAATCAATATTTTATTTTTTGGTATCGTTTTAATTTTAGCAATTGGCCTAAGCCGACTTTATCTTGGTGTTCATTTTTTGAGCGATGTATGGGGCGGCTATCTCTTAGGCGCGCTTTGGCTTCTCATAGGAATTACTATCTCGGAATGGCTACAACATCGTAAACCATTACTATTATTTACTCCCACACAGAAAACTAAGATTGTTATCTCGCTTCTTATTCTTACGGAAATCGTTTTCTATGTGAATTTTGCTCGCCATTACAATCCGCCAATCGTACGCCAAGAAATACCAAGTGTAGTCGTAGCTACTGATGTGTTAGGCATATTCGGAGATAAACAAATTTCTCGTTTTACTGAAACATTGATTGGCGCACAGCAAGAGCCGTTAAGTTTTGTTGTGATTGCTAAAAACGATCAGTCGTTCGTGGGTGCTATGCAGGGCGCGGGATGGTATCGGGCAGACTCTGCAACTTTTGTTTCTGTGGCAAAACTTGCCAAGTCCGCAATCTTGAACGAAAACAATCCTACCGCGCCGATGACTCCGTCATTTTGGAATACCAAAGTGCATGATTTTGGTTTTGAAAAACCGACCGAAGCCCAAAGTGTGCGCGAGCGGCACCATGCAAGGTTTTGGCGTACGCAATTTGAAACCCAAGACGGCAATCGTGTGTATGTTGGAACGGCGAGCCAAGATGTTGGCGTGAAGTGGCTTATCACACATACTATCAAACCGGATATTGATACAGAAAAAGAGCTCTTATTTTCTGATTTAGAAAACGCGGGAGTTATATCAAGTTTTGCAAAAGAAAAATTCGTTGATCCTGTCTTGGGAGAAAATTTCAGTGGTGATGCGTTTTTCACGAATGGGGAAGCCTATATCATCATGTTGCGCTAAGTATGGATAAACCAAATATTAAAACCGATCAAGAACTTGTATTAGACACGAAGAAAAACAAAGACAGCTTCGTTGAAATTATTCGTCGTTACCAATCTCCGCTCCGTCGTTATGTCACCCGTTTAGGTTGTAGAGATGTCAATGACGCAGATGATTTACTTCAAGATATTTTTATCAAGGTTTATATTAACCTTAACGACTATGACACTGATCTAAAATTTTCTTCATGGCTGTATCGTATTGCACATAATGAAGCGATTAGTTTTTACCGCAAAAAAAGAATTCGCCCAATGCCTGTCGCAACCGAAGAAGAAACCCGCCTATTTGAAAACATTGCGGATGAGACGGATTTAATTGGATTTTTAGATGCAAAAATAAATGGGGATATCTTACGCAGAGCCCTTACGGAGATAGATGAGCAATATCGCGATGTACTCGTCCTGCGGTTTTTTGAAGAAAAGAGTTACACTGAGATATCAGATATTCTTAAAATTCCGGAAGGCACTGTTGGAACCCTCCTCAATAGAGGGAAAAAACGTCTCAACGATATTTTAACCACAAAAAATATAAATTTATGAACAAAACATTACCTGAAAAAGTCATAGAAGAAATCAAGAAGCAAGGCATTGAGCCGCGTCCTCGATGGCAGTTTCTTTTGAAACGGTGGGTACTATGGTCGCTTGCAATTTTTTCTACAATCCTCGGTGGTATTGCCATTGCTATTATTATTTTTACTTTTATTGACCATGAGGCAAGCGTGAGGGTATACCTTAAGCAAAGCGCTGTTGAAGATATTTTGTCCGCAATCCCTTACTTTTGGTTTGCGACCTTAGTCATATTAACTGGTGTCACAAAATATGCTGTGCGCAATACTAAATTTGGGTATCGTTACGCAATGGCACGAATAGTAGCGGCAGTTTTGATCGGCAGTATATTTTTTGGAATCACATTTAACACCATAGGCGTCGGTGAAAGCGTGCAGGATTTTCTTGTTGAGACAGTTCCGTCTTATGATGTGCTTACATATACCTCAAAAGATGCGTGGTCACAGCCTGAAAAAGGTCTGCTCGGTGGTACCGTCACTACAATAATTAGTTCGGAAGAGTTTGAGCTTGTTGATTTCCATAAGAAAAGTTGGCGTGTAAATACGAGCGAGATACAAGGTAATGACGACTTGATTATTCGACAGGGAGCAATAATAAAAATCATCGGTACTCAAAAAGACAGCTTGCTGTTTCGCGCTGGGCAAGTGTTCCCTTGGAATAATTAAAGTTTGAAAGGAACCTACATCGACCTGCGTAGTAATTAGTGAAAGGTCGATACAAGTAAATTAACGAACTAAATTCAACACTATGAAAAACAAAATTGGATATCTTGGTTTACTAGGCATTCCTCTTGCAGTACTCGGTATCGCCAGTAGCGTGGCGTTCGCTCAGAGTAATACACCGCCAGCACAGAACACACCGCCTGCTCAACAAGTGGAACAGACAACCGGACCTGATACTGATAACATCCAAGATCAGACGAACGACGGCAAGCCGGATTCTACCCTTGAGGCAAATGAAGTAGGGGGCGTAGAAGCTCCAGAAACAGGTGCTGAGGCAAACGAAGCTCCGGGTGGACACGAAGATGTCGGTGACAACGTTGACCATCAGTTTGAGGGAGTAGAATAATTTTCTTTTATCTCTTCAATTCAGAAAACGCTCATACTGTATGGGCGTTTTCTGTTGTTTGCAAATTGGGGGTATGTTATAATAAAATGAACAGTAGATAAATTAACCAATATATATAATATATTTATGAAGAAAACATTTATATCCAGCGTATTTGCATTAGTAGCTCTTTTTACTTTTGCGGGTGGCACTGCTTTTGCGCAAAGCCCACAAGTTGCACTTCCTTCAGCCGGTTTAACTCCAGAAAGCTCTTTCTATTTCCTTGATCGTCTTGGCGAAAACCTGCGACAATTCTTTACCTTTAATCCCGAGGCAAAAGCTAAGCTCCAAATTGAATTTGCGGGAGAGCGTATTGCGGAGATTAAAATCATGGTTGAGAAAAAAGGTGTTAATGCCAAAGGGCTTGCGATAGCCGAGTCGCTTCTTCAAGCCAATGTGGCGTATGCCGCAGAGATTGTAAGTGAGGAGAAAATATCTGGTAAGGACGTATCTGCTCTCGCCAAAACGTTGAATGACGAATTTGACGCGCGAGATAAACTTTTGGAGCAAACTTTCAAAGACGCCAAAGCGCAACTCAAAGCCCAACGTAAGGAAATCAAAACGAATCTTCTTGCCGAGGCGCGCCGTGTCGGAGACACCGCGCAGATAGCAATATTGGAAGCACAGCTCAATGATATTGACGGACAGATTGACGCACTTGGACAGAAAAAAGACCAGCTTGAAAATTCTCTCCAAAACGAACAGAAAAATATAGAAAAAGAAATGAGCAAGGATGATCAGAAAAAAGAAGAAGTTGAACAGAAAGAAGAACAAGAGGCAGTAGAGGCGGAGGAAGCAAAGGAAGCCGACGAGCCGGAAGAAGTTGAAGAACCAAAGGAGGCTGTAGAACAGCCGGAGGCGGGAGAAAAAGATAGCAAGAAAGATAATTCTCAAAATTCAAATTCCTCAAATCAGGGCGATCAAAATTCAACGACGACTGAAAGCAATGAGTAGTGGTCGGGTGTAAAATTAGTAATGCTCCCGCCCGAAATTCGCCAAAAGAAAACAGTGGAGCAAGCGGAGGATTCCTCCCCAAACCCCTCCTCCTCCGCTTGCGACATCCGAATTCAAAAAAGATTAG
>NZ_JBTSLF010000147.1:0-6363 GCF_054640775.1 Candidatus Aquicultor sp.
ACATTTAGGATTTATTCCGAGCTTTTAGCAAGTAGATAATGGTTAGTACCTTGTAATTATCTATTACTTGTCCGTTGCCCTGGAACCCACTTTCTCGACCCATACCCTTCTGGATTCTGGCTCTTCGAAAATGCGATTTAAGAGGGCCCATCCAGGGGATATAGAGAGGAGTAAGAAGAGGAGGTTTTGTGGGGTATCTTGGTGCTGAAGAGAAAACGACCTGTCATCTCTGCGGGCTGCCGGTAATAGGCAGGGCGTACGAGCGGTCGGATGAACCTGCAGGCGAAAATGGACAGCTGAGGTTTTGCTGCCACGGGTGCCTGCAGGTGTATGAGCTTGCCCAGGAGATGGGAATCGATCTCAACGACCGTGGCGCAATCCGCGACCAGATTAGAAACCGCTGGCAAAACGGTCAGAATTCGCATGGCTACCAGGCGAATGTCAAAGTTGACGGCATGTGGTGCCCATCCTGTACCCTGTTGATTGAGGCGGCCGTCCTGAAACGGCCCGGCATCATGAACGCCGAAGTCAACTACATAACCGGTTCCGCCCTCATCCAGTATGACCCTTCTATCGTAAGCGAGGGCGATATCGTTCAGGATATCTCATCCCTCGGATATAACGCGGAGTCGTCGTTTGAAGGCGTCGATGAGCCGGGCAAACACGAGCAGCGCTACCTCTTCATACGGCTTATCATCGCCGTGGCGATAACGATGCAGATTATGGTCATCTACTTCCTTATCCTCTATCCGGCCTACATAAAAGGGGTCATCAACGACTATACGGTAAGCTACGAATACGTCGTGTGGGGGCTTGCCACACCGGTGCAGTTTTTGGCCGGCTGGCCGTTTTTAAGGGGCGCGTACCAGAGCATAAAAGCACGGTACGGCACCATGGACCTGCTGGTTACGCTCGGCACCCTGTCGGCATACCTCTACAGCATCTATGCGACGTTAACGCGAAGCGGCCCGGTTTACTTCGACTCCTCGGCGATGATCATTACGGTGATTATCATCGGGCGAAGCCTTGAGAACCTGGCAAAGGTGAAATCGGCCACGGCAGTCGGGGGCCTCATCTCGCTTCTACCGAAGCAGGCGTGGCTGGTTAAAGACCAGGCTATCGAGCCGGTTGCAACGGATAAAGTCGAACCCGGGATGCTGGTTCTGGTGAGGCCCGGCGAGAGGGTGCCGGTAGATGGGATTATCGTCGAGGGGTCGTCTTCCCTGGATGAGTCGATGTTAACCGGTGAATCGACCCCTGTAGACAAAGGTGTGAACGACGCCGTTATCGGCGGGACGCTTAATATAGGCGGCAGCCTCATAATCGGGGCCAAAAATACCGGGGACGAGGTCACGCTTGCGCGAATAGCCCGCCTCGTTGAGGGTGCCCAGTCAAGCAAAGCCGCCATCCAGAGGTTTGCCGATAAGGTGGCGACCTGGTTCGTACCGGTCGTGCTCGCGCTCTCGGGGCTTACGGCAATCGGCTGGTATATGGCAAGCGGGTCGTTTACAACTGCACTTATTAGGGCGGTCACGGTTCTGGTCGTCGCGTGCCCCTGCACCCTGGGATTGGCCACACCGCTCGCGATCAGCCTTGCGGCGGGCAAGGCATCGCGCCTCGGCATATTGATTCGCAACGCCGATACGCTCGAGCGCGCCGGGCTCATACGCCAGCTCGTCTTCGATAAAACCGGCACGGTCACAAAGGCAAAGATAATCGTGGATGCGGTGTATCCGGTCTCTGATGATATCCCCGTGGATGATATCCTGCTCCGTGCAGCGGGCCTGGAGTTCTTCTCCGAGCATCCGGTCGGGCAGGCGATCGTTGAATCCATCGGCGAATCGGTGCCCCCTGTCTGCCTTGATTTTAAGAAGGAATTGGGAGGGGTATGCGGAGAGGTAGCGGGTGAACCCTTGCTGGCCGGGTCGGAACAGTACCTTGCAGGAAAGGGTATTGCGATAGACCGGCGGCTCAGCGGAATCGCCAACGCATGCCGGGAACGCGGGCAGGTGGTGATATTTGTCGCCGATAACGAGAAAACGCTGGCCGTCATCGCCCTTGTGGATGAGACCAGGGAAAATGCCGTCGAAGCAGTCGCAGAACTTAAGCAACGCGGCGTTTCTCTCGCCATTATCTCCGGGGATAACCGCCGGACGGTCAAAGCCATCGGTGATAAGCTCGGCATCGATGATGTCTTTGCCGAAGTGCTGCCGGACCGCAAGCTTGAGATTATCAAGGGATTGCAGGAGCACCAGTTCGTCGGGATGGTCGGAGACGGGGTAAACGACGCCCCGGCCCTTACGCAGGCCGACCTCGGAATCGCTATGGGCGGCGGTACCGATATCGCCTCTGAGTCGGCAGATGTCACCTTGCTAAGCCAAAACTTATCCGACATATCGAAGCTTTTGGACCTGTCACAGAAGACAATGCGGATTATCAGGCAGAACTTCGCGTGGGCGCTCGCCTATAATACCATTACGGTAACGGCGGCGGCGGCCGGTCTGTTAACGCCGGTAATCGCGGCGGCGGTGATGGCCTCGAGCAGTCTTATCGTTATCGTCAACTCCGCGAGGGTCCGGTAATCCATACAGCATGAATTCACTTATAGCCTGGCTATGTGCTTTTCCAGTTACTTTCTGGTTACGACTACGTTGTTGATGAACCGGTTAATCACGGCTTTACCTGTAGAGCGGGCGTCGTCGGTAAAGTATGCAAAGATATAGAAGTAGTTGGTATCATCAGTCCTAAACTCGATGAGGTATTTATCGTACTGCCTGGTACCGATGGTGATTGGGCCTTCGTGCGTTATTGGAACACCCTTAAGCTTCTTCCCTTTAACGAGCGGGAACTCGCCAAATATCACCTTGGTGATATCGAGCCACCCCATCTCGATGTATGCGCCAGAGGGCGGTAGCGACCCGATATCGGCTTCCTTAATATAAAACCAGTTGTTGGGTCTGGGAAACTGTGGTTGTATCCAGAAGGGGTTATTCCCAAAGCTATTAATCGAGGCAATGTAAAGGGTCCCGTATTTGTCGAGCGGTGGGTCTTGCGTGCAAAGCGTCCACTCGCCGGGGTAGGAAAAAGAGATACCGGTCTGGCTGCTAGTAAAACCCCGCCAGGGGCCGGTATAGCCCGGAGTACGCTTGCCGTCACAGCCGGACGCCGCAACAAGGGCGCCGAGCAAAAATAGTGTCACAACCAAGGTATATGCGGCCAGTATTCGATGCGATCGTCTGAAGATCATCTCGTCTACCTTATACCGGGTTCAAGTAAAAACGTAAGTATCATCCAGGAGGCCCACAGGATACCGATGACTATCAGAATAATCCAATCGCGCTCCTGGCTGGCCATACCCCACCGCTCGTCCTCGCGCTTGAAGCTTTCGATTAACGCGCGCTGAGCTTCATCCTGAGGCATCTGACCTGGAAACTCCTCACCTTTTGTCTCGTTTCGCTCTTCGCTACCCATACGATTACCTCACCAAAGCGTTTAACGCTAAGAAAAGTCCCTTTGCAGGGAAACCTGCACATCATTTGCCGGGCATCCCATGGACTGCAGCAACTCTTCAACCGTGTAGCCGTGCTCCAACCATGCCGCAAGCTGCTCCTCATGCGACCATACTACGATAAAGGTCGCATACACTCTTCCGCCGATTTTCGTGGCAAACATCTCGGTTCGGTTCATCCCATGCATGCCCTGCAAGTAACCCTTCATGGAGAGCCATGAAAAAAACACGTTGTTCCATATTTCCTCGGTCATGGAGGCAAGAACCGTGTACACGTACGGTGCTTGGCCGTATGCCTTGTATTTTGTAGTGCCGAGACCGGTCTCTAGCTGCCGTTCCGCCTCGTCGCTTTTTCTCTCAGGGGTCGCATCGTTATTTGCCATAGCTACTCTCCCAGGCCATTTCCATTGCTAATAGATCTGACCGAATATGATAGTGATCACCATATAATACGCCATATACGCGCCGAGAACCGCAAATGCGGCGATGTTAAACGCATCAACGGGGGCCCCGCGTTCCGATATATACCCGTTATAGACCTCAACGGGATAGAGATCGCCGCTCACACGGCGTGCAAACCAGGCATAGATAAAATAGTAAAAGAGGATAATGGTAAACCCGAGCGACCCATATGTCCAGGTAAGAGAAGCGGGGTTCATATTGTAGGTCTCCTTCTTGCCCGTGAAATCCGTCTGCGCCAGGTACTCGTAATATGCTTTAACGCTTTTGTCGTCACTGCCACTCGGTACCCTGGTAATCGGCGTATAGCTTACATAGCTCTCTTGGGCATATGCCTGCCATACCGCTGCCACGCCCAGCAAGATATAGGCAATCGTCGTTATGAACAGCAATACTTTTATCCGGCGATACGTGTGGCTGCGATTATCAAGACCCATCCTCTGTCGCACCCCCTTCCCACCAACCATTCCGGTAGGATAACCGTGGTTTGTTTATACCGGCGGGTGCTTATCGCACCCGCCGGTATCCCAATAATCTTTCTCATCATGCTCTATCACGATATGCTTTACTTTCTCAGCCTCTCTAAAAGAGCCGCGCATAAAAGCCACCAGAACCGCCACGGAGAGCGGCAACACAAACAGCGTTGATGCCAGAACCTGCCACTCGACGATCGATAGCCTCATCGTTATACCTGCCCCTACGAAGTGGTCGTTGTTGTTCCGCTGGTCGAGCTTGTCGTCCCGGCCGATGACGAAGTAGTTGCCCCGCCGCCGCTTGTCGTCGTTGACCCACTGACAGATGATGTCGTTGTGGCGCCGGCCGTACCGAAGCCCTTGCGGTCATTCTCATTTTTCCTGAACTGGATAATGTATGACTCGATCTGCCATATCTCGTTTTCATTAAAGGTGGTCTCCCAGTTTGGCATATCTGTGCCGTTAACACCCTTTGTGATAATCCACCAGACTTCACCGTCGTTCATCGTTTGAAAATCGTGATCGCTGGTGAAATTGATCGGTTCCTGCGGCATATGGCTTGCTGCTGGCCCGTTCCCTTTACCTTCCGACCCATGGCATATCCAACACGTGCGATCGTACATAACCTTACCGGCTGCAATGTTGGCAGCTGTTACTCCAAGCGGGTTCTTAAGCGCAGCGACATCGCTCGGTGGTGGGGTCTCCGGTACCTGTGCTTCTGTCTCGCTTGTCGATGTCGTCGTTGATTGGGTTGTCTGCTGTGCACAACCTACGAGCAGCGCTATCAACAACACAACCATTCCTAAAAATATCTTCTTCACTGCTTACCTCCTTCTTCTAGTACCACTTTTTCTCTAAGCTTCCCAAGGCGACTTGAGAGCTTGATTCTATTGCAACCCTACTTCACAGTAAGGGATGCCTTCATGTACGGGTGCAAATCGCAATGGTATTTAAATACCCCTTTGTTCTTAAAAATAAGCTGGTAAGTATCCCCTGGATTCATTACTTTCGAGCTAAATCCACCCAAATCAGCCGTAACCGTATGTGCGGTATCATCCCTGTTTGTCCAGATAACCGTCGTGCCCACATCTACTGTCAAGTTCTTTGGGTTGTAGCCAAGCATTTCTATCGTTACAGCCTTCGTCCCCGGCTGTGACGGACACCCCGCCAACGCCAGCATAATAAGCATTAGCCCAATGGCCGCTACCATCCGGATATATCGTCCCCTGCCCATACAACCTCCGCTATATATAGATGAACCTCTACGTTCTTGGCTAACGTAACTCATCGACCAATTCGGGGTCGCCGTCTCGCTGGTTCTTCGGGGGCTTTTCCCCCGGGCGCTTCTTAAGATCGGCCCAGCCCTCGTCAAGATACCCTTCATAGATACTTTTAATCTGGTCCCGGGCCGACTGCAGTGAGACCATACCAAACCCCGGTGCATCAAACTGATCGCCTTTATTGAGCCCCCTCAACACGCGCATGGCCTCAAGCATGAACGGGTCTTTTGTATCGTTCTCGCCCTTAAAATCCGCGTTGGCGTCAATCGGATGCTTACTTACATAGCTCATGAGGCCGGCGGGTGGCTTCCACTGAATATACTTATCCGGGGTCGGCACCTCATCGGGGCTAAGTCCACCGTTCGGGATGGTTTTGACAAACAGGACCACTTTCCAGATATCATCAACGCGTAACCGGGTGCCAAAATTCTCCATGGCCGAGCCGGGAATCCCTCTTAAGATACGGTAGTAATAGTCGCCAGGAGAAGTATCGTTGCCATCTGCCGCATCACCGTGATCGGTAAAATTGATCGGGGTCGGGCTCATAAACCGGGCTGCCTCGCTCACCGCGGCCCCTCCCTCGCCATGGCACCCGATACAGCGCTCCTGGAATATCTCACGCCCACGGATAAGATTATCCTTC